>JACQAP010000036.1 GCA_016194905.1 Betaproteobacteria bacterium | reverse complement strand
TGCAATCATTGCCAGGCTTCGATTCGTCCGACTGCGCTCATCGGTAATTCGATTTAGCGCGTCCACCAGTTCGGCAACCTGGGCCACCGAGTAGTGCGCTGTCATCCCTGGGCGAACATGCCAAAGGATGTCGGCAATCGTCTCTTCCCGAACTTCAGCCTCGCGTAACCGCATTCCCACGGTATGGCGTAGATCGTGGATGTGCAGATCGGGAATGCCTATATTCCTGCGCACCCGTTGCCATGCCCTATTGTTTTAAACATGGCGACACAAATAACGCCGCATAAAAGGATTATTCCCCCCAGCGCCGTGACGAGTATGCGGCGTTATTTAAGACGCTGTGTTTAGAACCAAGGGGTCGTGGGTTCGAGACCAACTGCTATGACTGAACGAGCCGCCGTAAGGCGATGCTATAAGTTTTGTCTCGCGGCAAATCAAGAATGTTCTTGTTATCACTTGGCTGTATTGGAGGCGCGAACCAGAATCGACGTACAAGGATTTGCAATCCTCTGCATGACCACGCTGCCATCGCGCCAACTTGTTTCGATGCAGCGTAGTTTTGCAGACCTCCGGATATCGTTCCTGATCAAATCATTACCCGACATTGCCACTCGTTTTGCCACTCGGAAGTGCGTGGCCGTTGTGTACCCACTCCTGCCACGCAAATTTTGACAGCCTCCCTCCCCGCGTCAGACCGGCGGCGGGCGCGCCGTGTGGGTCGCCGGCTTGACCTTCACCTTCACTTCGACGCGCGAGCCAAGGCGATTAATGATTCCCATCAGGCGGTCGAGCGTGAAACGGCCGGGATCCACATTGCGGATACGGGAGAAGTCCGCCGCCGCAATGCTGGCGCGGGTCTGGGTCCGACGCACCGATAGACGTTCGCGATCGAGGGTCTTGATGATCTCGGCGGCGAGCAGCGCCTTGAACTGGCGTTATCCTGACCTAGGTCGCGATAGACGTTGTCGGAGGACGTCGAGTCGCCGAACTTTCGTTGCAACATCCCCGAGGTGGAGACCGTAGTCCTGGTGCAGGCGATCAAGCGCAATCTGGAGCGCTTCCCGTAGGATTTCTTGCCCCAGCTTGCCGCCGAGGAGGTGGAGGCTTTGAGATCACAATTTGTGTCCTCAAAGTATCCGGGCCGCGGTGGCCGGCGCTATGCGCCCTACGCGTTCACCGAGCAAGGCGTGGCCATGCTCTCCTCGGTGCTCAACGCCCGGCGCGCCATCGCGGTTAACGTGAGGATCATGCGTGCCTTCGTGCGCCTCTGGGAGCTGATCGCCTCCAACAAAGAACTCGCCGCCAAGCGCGACCATATCGAGAAGAAGCGCGTACGGATGTCTTCGATTACATCGAACCTATGACCTAATACGATCGGGTGATGTAGTGGTAAGCGATTCGAAGCAAAATCTAGTTGATATGAGATATGTATGAGATATGTAAGTGTCGAAGGCGTACGGTATGAATGAGTAATGGCAATTTATTATTTCGGTGGGCATGGTCAAGTTCAGCGGGAAATGCTGGGTTGAGTGGGACCGAAGTGGATAACGATATCCCTAAAATCCGTCCCAGGGGTTGCAAAGCTTGCCGAGATACGTGTGTTGCGATCTTCTCTCGGTCGAGAGTCGGAAATAGTTCGGCCCGTATTGCCAACTTAATAATGCCGTTTCGTCTCCTTACATCTAATAAAGGAGTTACAAAATGCCTTCTCAACAAAGGTCCATATCGACCCAAATTCCTGTGTCTTCCCTTGTGAAACCAGGCGACTTCACGCCTAATCCTGAAGGCCCGGAACTACCCCCAGGCATCGGGCAACTGCCCTGGCCCTGGCCCTTACCGGGCGGCATTCCGCTTCCGGGCGGCGGCCTCCCGCCCTTCCATCTCTGCCACCTGAGCCTCCCGGAAGGCTGCTATCAGCTGAACATCACGAGCACACCCGCGGTGACACCGCGCCGGTGGTTCGGCAGCAAATATCGGCTCGGTACGCTGCGAGTGGAGAAGAACGGCACGAGCTACGCCGTCAGCGGTGACACGTATCGCTACTCGTGGTTCGATGTGCTGCTCGGCGGCGGAATACCGTCGTTCGGTCCCACGACCATTCCGATCTATGCGCGCAATCGCTACAACTCCTATCTCAAGGTCACCGCCGTGAACATTCCGTTCATCTCAAAGGGTGCCTGCAAGATCCATCTCACGGTCGAGGAGTACGACTACACGCAACCGGCCGCGGGCAGTTTCGACGGCACCTTCCCGGCGAGCGCGAGTCGGGTCATGGACATCTACCTCATGTCCATCGCGCCGCCAGCGGGCTTTGCCGGACCCTATTTCACAGGACAGGTCTACATCGGTGGCGTCCTGCAGGGCAATCTGTCGGTCACGCTGGCGTGGGTTAGCGCGATGTTCCGTAGGGCAACGGTCGAAGTCCACACAATGGCGGGCTCGGTGGCGCCCGCGCCCGTTCCGAGCGGCGGCGGCAGCGAGTACTTCAATACGATCTACGCTAAAGCGCATTGGGATCTGACGGTTCTGACCGATCCCAATCCGGTGCCGGTTCCGACCACCATGCCGCCAACGGTCCCAACCGCCTGCTGGCCGAGCAACGCCCTGCACGCTGTCATGACGTCACTTTCGGACTTTTCCGCCGTCAACCTCGATGCCACTTGGCACATGCATGTTCTGGTCGTGCAGGCGCAACTCGGCTGCGGACGCGGCGTAATGTTCGACACCATCAATGTTCCGCGCGAGGGTGTCGCAAGCTTCTGCGAAGACGGCTATCCGTCCTCGGACAGTGCGTGGTTCGGGTCCGCCGCCAATCAGCAGCAGAAGAACGTGCCGCGCGCCTTCCTGCGCAGTTGCACCCATGAGATCACCCATGGGTTCAACCAGATTCACCAGGAACAGGAGGGCGGCGCCGACAACTCGATCATGACAACGACGCCCAGCGTCGCCAACACCATCCACGCTGCGAGCGGCACGTTCCCGGACGACATCAATCTCGATTTCAACAGCCACGTGCGCCACCATCTCCGGCACCTGCCCGATCCGATCATCAGGCCCGGAGGCATGACGTTCACAGCGGGGCACAACGGCATTCCGGTTCCTTCCGAGGACGAGGCCGATCACACGACCGACGAAGTCGTCCAGCATCCTTCGCTCGAGCTGAGCCTGGAGGCCACGAAGCACCGCGTGAAAATCGGCGAGCCTCTCCATTTGACCTGGACGATGACCAACTCCGGGAGCGACACAATCCAGGCGCCGAACTTCGTCGGGATCGAACACGATTTCGCCGAGCTCAGGGTCGTGAAGTCTGACGGCAGCGCGCTGGACGTGGCGCCGTTCGTGATCGTCTGCGATGCGTCCCAACTGTCGGACCTCAAGCCGGGAGAGACACGCACGGCCGAGCACCACCTGTTCTGGAGTACCCAGGGCTTTTCCTTTGATGCACCGGGCAAGCACACGGTGGAACTCACGGTGTCGTGGAATGCGGGCGACATCAAGGTGGGCGCGACCGACTCATTGGAAGTCCTCGTTGACTACCCGGTGACGGAGCGCGACAACGACGTCATCGCGCACATGATGAACCCCGAAGTAGGCAAATTCATCGCCCTGGGTGGACACGCTTATCACCTCAAAGAGGCTGTATCGCGCGTGGGCAAGGTCGTTCGCGACCACCCGACGCACGACGTGGGCAAGTGCATGGCCGCCTTTTACGACGACAAGCTGGCGACCGCCAAACGCAAGTAAGCGTCCACCGCATGCGCTACGGAGCCTGGCCCCGCGCCTGGCTCTGCGGCGTGTCTCGGGACCTTCACTTCGACATGCGCGTTCGCAGCGCAGCGCCGAGGTCCAGGTCGTTTCTTCGACTCCCCACCCAGGAGGCCGATCATGGCGTCCGACAACCTGCAGTATGCGCCGCAGCCCAAGCTCGTCGACGGCCTGTTCGGCGTGCCCATGGATATCCAGACCATCGACGCGCATGTCGTCTTCGACGGCAGCACCTCGACGGCCACGGGGGACGCGACACTCACCTACCTGATGGGCGGCCAGGATGGCTGCCCGATCTTCGACCTGCGCCAGACCATCACCAGTGCATGGCTCGACGGCGTGCCGATCGCGCCCACGCTGCTCGCGCACCATGACTTCGGCGGCGGGCCGAATGCCGACCTGCGCATCGTCGCGATGGTGCAGACCGCTCACTCCGCGCACACGCTGCGGGTGCAGTATGCAGTTGGCGTGCCGCAAACCGACGTCGCGGGCAACTACACACCCCACGTGGTGTGGGATGCTGGGCCGCGACTGCGCTTCAACTTCGGATTCACGGACCTGCGTCCTTCGCGCTACCTCGAGGCATTCATTCCCGCGAACCTGATCTACGACCAGTTCCAGCTCACGATCGAGATCGACATCCAGAACACCGCAATCGCTCACTCGGTGATCACCAACGGCGCGGTCACGAGCCTCGGCGCCAACCACTGGTCGATCAGTTTTCCCGACCGATTCAGCGCATTGTCCACCCTGCTCGACGTGCGGGCCACCGACACGGTGACGCTGTGGACCGACTTGCTGACCCTGCCCGTCTCCGGCAATGTCGTGACCATAGAAGGGTGGAAGCTGAACACCGACATGGCGACCGACCTGGTCAACTCGGTCAACAACATCAAAGCCTACCTGTCGACCAACGAGAACGACGTGGGTCCATACCTGCACGGTAGTCGGTACGTGGCGTTCCTGTCCGCCGGCGGCATGGAATACGAAGGAGGGACCACATCGGTCCCCGCATCCTTGCGCCACGAGACGTACCACAGCTGGTGGGCGCGGGGCGTCAAGCCCGCCCGCCAGCAAGATGGCTGGTGGGACGAGGGCTGGGACGTCTATCACGATAACGGATCGATGGGGGCCACGCCATTCAACTTCGCAAACCCGCCTATCGAGCTGTGTTCGCAGAACGAATGGCAGCGCGTCACGGCCAGCAACGCCTATGGCGACGGTGAAGCGTTCTGGGAAGGCGTGGCGGCCTTGCTTGGTGTCGCCACGTTGAAGTCACTCATGCGCGAATTCTATAGCCAGTTCAAGGGCCGGGTCGCCGCCACGTACGATTTCGAGGCCTTCCTACTCTGCAAGACGGGCAACGCCCAACTGGTGAATGCGTTCCATCGCTTCGCTTACGGATTCACGACCCCTGTACCGGTGCCGGACCTGTGGCTACGCGACGAGATCGGCGACCCAGGCAACAACGCCTGGGCCGGGCGCTTCTGGGATTCGCCCGACCTGTGGGTGCGCAATGCGGATGACGGCAGCAGCGTTCACCAGAACCCGGAATACGGGCAGGACAATTGGATCTATGCGCGGGTTCGAAATAGGAGCCCCTCGGCCACGGCGCAACATTTTGCGGTTGCCTTCCAGGTCAAGACTTTCGCTGGCACCCAATTTTCCTATCCGGCCGATTTTCTTCCCTGCGCTGCGGCCGTCGTCGGATTCAACCTATCCGCCGGGCAGTCGACTGTTTTGAAGGCGCGATGGCCGACGAGTCTCGTGCCACCGGCGGGAACGCATGCCTGCCTACTCGCGTCGGTCCTGACACCAGGGGACTTCCCCGCCATTGCAGCCCATGCCTGGGAACATAACAATCTGGCTCAGAAGAACCTAACCATCATCGATCTTCGGCCGAACGAATTCATAGTGATCCCATTCGTAGTGCCAAATCTATTTCGCAGGGTCATCGGGGAGTTCGCTCTTCAGCTCATACCGCACCAGAAGTTCATTCCGGAATCGGTCAGCCTTATACGCAGCGACGGAAAACTCGCGGAAAAGCGCAGACGTAGTCGACTTGCGCAAAATGCGAAGAATATGGCCGCCGGACAGCTGAGCGATTGCGGACAGCAACCGCAGTTACCTCTGAAGGACTGGGGGTGGATCACCGCGGATGACAGCCCGCGATTCGCCGAGCTCTTTGCCGATCGAGTCGAAATGCCGTTCACGAAGAATAGTGGTTTCAAGATGCCTATCGACGTCCAACCGACCGAGCAGCACGTCTACGGTTTGAAAGTCATTGTCCCTCCTAACGCCGTCATAGGCGAGGTCATGAAATTTGACCTGGCCCAAGTAGACCGCCGCTCAGGAAAAATTCTAGGCGGAATCGCGGCGGAGATTCGCGTCAGATAGGCTTTGGTGCACAAATATGCACAGGGTGCACTACGACTGCGTTTTTCGTTTCCGCGGCAATTGGCCGGATTTTTATGCCGCGCGGCTTGGCGCGCAATTTTTTGCGGCATTCCCCGGTGTTACTGCACAAAATCACGAAGCGAAGGATAAAGTAGTGAAGGTGATATTTGGGCTTCCCCCATTCTCACGGACACTTTGCTAGCCTGCGAAGCGTCTTTCGAATTCAACCGGGCTGATCTGACCTAGGGTCGAGTGACGGCGCCTGCGGTTGTAGAAGCGCTCGATGTAGTCGAAGATATCCGCACGCACTTCTTCGCACGTTGCATACCACTTGCGGTGGATCCGCTCGAAGGACTTGGCCTATGGGTTCATGGAGAGAGGGTTGGGCGTCATGTGGCCGAAGCGCGACTACTTTCTGGGCAAATTGATAACCTGCGCAGATGCTGGCTCCGAACTCCCAGAGGGCTCGGCCTTTCGCAGCAAAACAGGCGCGACGTTCCATTGCTGCCCGTTCTCGGTGATGACGGTGACGGTCTTGCGGTTGTACTTCGAAATGATGCCGGTAAGCACCGGGTGACCCTCGGGCTGAAAGGACACGCGTTCACCGATGCTGAAATCGAGCATATGCGCGTGCGCGCGCATCTGATGCAGGAACTTCAAACGCGCGACGACGCGATTGTTGAGATCGATGAGTTCGGCCTCGGTCAGTTTATCGATGTCGATCGTCACTGCGATGGACTCCGTTAAGCGATGACGGCGGGTATGCTGCGGGACCGAGCTAAGACGCCCAACGGCACCTTCACCGGCGCGCCGATTTTGCCCGTCCGGTGGAAGGTATAGTTGGACCGGTGGTCACCGGTACATTGCGTCGTTTCGAGAGCATTATCGTTCAACACTTCGCTGAGGCCCAATCGATTCGCAAGCTTTGTTGCGGCCGCGCGAACGGAAGCCCAAGAACGCGGAGAATCTCCCGGTCCGCCGGGTATTCCGCTGGGTTGCCCACGCCCAATGCGCGCGGCAGAACGTCCGGGCGGTAGACGAAAGTGCCAAAAAGGATGTCCCACAACGGCACCACGGCGCTGTAGTTCATCGCTTCCGCCACATCGGCGCTGTGGTGGTAGCGGTGCAACTCGGTACCGACCAGCACGTAATTCAGCCAGCCGACCCGGATATCCACGTTGAAGTGCGACACCAAGCCCTGCAGCCCCAGTATCAGGCTCGCCACGAACATCGCCTCGGTCGAGAATCCGAGGAAGAACAGCGGCGCGGTGAGGATGAGTCGGACGGCGATCGTATTAAGCGGGTGTGCGACGACATGCATCATGACATAGACCTGTTGCGGCAGATGATGCGGGGCGTGTACCCACCACAGCCACCGGCCAAGCCGGCCCTTGCCTTCGTGGCTCAAGCGGTGCAGCCAATACCACAGAAAATCCGGAATGATCAGTGCAAGGATCACCGCCGGCACCAGGAGCAGCGCGGCGTGCGAGTCGCCACGCGCGAGCCTGTAGTGCAGGATCGCCCAACCCCCCGCGTAATTGGCAAGCCCGAGCGTCGTGCTGCCGATAAGTAGGAACGGCAGATCGCGCCGGAAGAAACTGGCCGTGGTCATCTTCCAGTCCCTGCGCAGCGGATGCAGCGCCTCGACGAGCACCATGAGGCCGACCAGCCCGGACAGGTAGTAGCCGTAATATCTCCCCAATTGGCCCGCGGGTTGATTCAGTTCGACCCACGCGTACCAGAGCGTCGTGCCGAGCAATAGCGGATACAGCCCGAACCTGAGGACCGTTTCGATCCATTTCCTCCAATCGATTCTCATCTCTCCACCCTTCTGGGCGGGCGCCCGTGTCCAGTCAGGCTAAGAGGGTGAACCCTGCCTTTAGGGGGGAGAGTCAAGCGCGGTGCGTGCAGGGGATCATGCGAACCGGCGGTTCATCTCGCGTTGCATGGCAACGAGGCGCTTCTCGAGATCGCGGATGGCATCAATCTGCGCAGCCAGCGACGCGCGCTTCCGATCGAAGAGGGCGTTGGCAAGCTTCAGCGGGAATCGCTTATCGCTCACCCTGGCGGAAACCAATTCCTTCATCTCGGACAGCTTGAACCCGAACGACTGCGAGTACTTGAGAACGTGCACCAGAAACACGTCGCGCTCGGAGTACACACGGTACTTCCCGCGCCGTGCGGGCGCCGGCATCAGCCCCATTGCCTCGTAAAGGCGTATGGCTTTGCGCGAGGCACCGGTAATTTGCGCGACCTTGCCGATATATAAGTAAGGGTCTTCCCGGTGGGTCCGGGCAGTGAAGATAGGGTGCATGCTTTCATCCATCGCGATCTGAGGTTCCCTCTGTTTTTCGTCTCCCAAGGGGTCGTGGGTTCAAATCCTGCCAGGCGCGCCATCTTCTCAAGGGCTTGCAGAAATGCAGGCCCTTTTCATTTACATCCTGCCAGCAGCGCGAACCCTTCATGCTGGCTGCTCGACTAGAAAGATCGAGTCGCCTTGAAGGTGCGCATATCCCGCGTGTGGTCCGCAATCACCGACCACTGAATCGATTGCGAAGGCTGCTGAATTCATCAGCCTCCCGATTCTATTCTGATGTGAGAAAAATACGACCGCAGTTGTCTGAATAGGAGATCGTCGATCTGCCTTGCTCTGGGCTGATAAAGGAAAGGACGCCGGGGATAAATGCGATCGTTGATCCAGTGCTCGGACCAGCCGGTTGTCGTGGCGAGGCACGGCTGCGAAAACTCCGCTTCCCATGCCTGATATCTTGATCGCAGCCGAGGACGTCTCGCACGGTAAACCGGAGCCGGACTGTCATCAGCGCGCGGCGCAGCGGCTCGGCGTCGACCCTCGGGCCTGTCTGGTCGTCGAAGATGCGGCCGCTGGTATCGCGGCGGCGGAGGCCGCAGGGGCGACTATCGTGGTGATCAGCGCCACTCACGCCCACGCCATCGAAACGGCGCACACTACTCGCCAGCTATCACCGAGCTACAGTCGTCGCGGATGACCAGGGCTTGGCGCTGATGCAGGCTTGAGCCTTCTTCGGCATGATTGATCAGCCCGGAGCCGTTCCGAGCCCATCGACCACGCCCCTAAATTTTCGAACAACCACCTCCTCTGCGACTTGTCCGATTCCGGTAACAGCCGCCAACCGCGAATCAATTGGCAAGCGGCGACAACCCGTAACCTCGACAGAAAGCGTGCGGCAAGTGACGATTTCGTCCGGGGGCGCCATACTGATCTCCACCGCTGAGGCTAAGGTCTTACGGCCTTGGCTCCGAGTGACGAATCAGAGGCTTGCGTCATGAAATCATCTGATGAATTGCCCTTCCACATACCGCAGTGTAGTTCGCGTGCGTCGCGTTGCGTATTCGTGTGGCGGGGCGCAGGCCAGCACCTCATGCTGTACGCGGCAGTGCTCGCGTCCATGTTGACTACTGCCTGCGGAGGGGGTTCGGGCGGCGCGGCGGCGCCCTCGAATCCGGTAACGATTGCAATCGCGCCCAGTTCGGCGAGCGCCGTCGTCGGCGGCGCTACGGTACCGTTCACAGCGACCGTCAGGAACGCCACCAACACGGTCGTTGCATGGCAGGTGAGCGGCGTAGACGGTGGCAGTTCCACCACCGGGACGATATCGGCGGGCGGCCTCTATACCTCACCCGCGACGCTACCGAGTTCCGCCACCGTCACGATAACCGCCGTGTCCCAGGCTGACGCCACGAAATCCGCATCCGCGCGGGTCACGCTCACGACACCACCCGCGGTCGCCGTCACCGTGACTCCTTCCACGGCGTCGGTCACGGTCTCGACAACGCAGCCACTCTCGGCCACCGTCACCAACGATCCCAGCAGTGCTGGCGTGACCTGGAGTGTCTCCGGAACTGGATGTACAGGATCTGAGTGCGGCACGTTGAGCGCAACGTCTGGCGCTACCATTACCTACACGGCGCCCACCACAGTTCCGGCGCCACCTGGCATCACCGTCGTCGCGACGTCGAAGGCCGACGCGACCGCAAAGGGCGCGGCGGCCCTCACCATCACCGCTGCAGCGCTGCCGGTAACGGTGGCGGTCAATCCGCAGATCGTTGCCGTTACGACGTCCCAGCGCTCAGTGTTCGCGGCGACTGTCTCGGGCACGGGCAACACGGCCGTCAGCTGGAGCGTCGACGGCGTCGACGGCGGCAACGCAACAGCCGGCACGATCGACGGCAGCGGGCACTACACACCCCCTTCGGCCGGCGGTACACACACGATCACCGCCACGAGTCAGGCCGATCCGACCAAGAACGGAACGGCGGTCGTCGCCGTCACGGATCTGACCGGCATCGTTACTCATCACGTGGACGTGGCCCGGACCGGCCACAACCCGAAGGAGTACGCGCTGACGCCGGCCCGCCTCGCGACTCCGGGCGCCTTCGGCAAGATCTTCTCGTGCGCGGTCGATGGGCAGATCTACGCACAGCCGCTCTACGTGGCGAACGTCGCCATCGCCGGTGCCACGCACAATGTCCTGATCGTCGCGACAGAACATGACAGCGTGTACGCATTTGATGCCGATAGCTCAGGTTGCACGCAGTACTGGAAGACGAGCTTCCTCGGTGCGGGCATCACGCCCGTCTCGCCGGCCGACACCGGCGAGACGGGCGACCTCGTGCCGGAGATTGGCGTCACCGGCACGCCGGTCATCGACGTAGGCCGAGGCACCATCTACGTCGTGGCGAAGACGCAGGAGAGCGGGGGCTATTTCCAGCGCCTGCACGCCCTCGATCTCGGCACCGGGTCCGAGAAGTTTGGTGGACCAACGGTCATCCAGGCCACCTCCACGGGCAGCGGTGTTGGCGGCAACACGTTCGATGCCCTGAGGGAGAACCAGCGCTCGGCATTGCTGATGCTCAACAATGTCGTCTACATTGCCTGGGCGTCACACGGCGACAAGCCTCCGTACCACGGCTGGATCGTCGGCTACGATGCCGATACCCTGCAGCGCACGACGATGTTCAATGTAACGCCCAACGGGGAGCAGGGTGGGATCTGGATGGCAGGCGGAGGCCCGGCTGCAGACGCCAGCGGCAACGTCTACGTGATGACCGGGAACGGCACCTTCGACACCAGCGCGACGGTTCCGCCGGTCGCCCCGAACGACGACTTCGGCGAGTCGTTCCTGCGACTCGCCACCGCGGGCGGCCTGCTCGTCGCCGATTTCTTCACACCGGGAAACCAAAGCACGTTGAATATCAACGACTGGGACCTGGGCTCCGGTGCGCCTGTCGTGCTGCCGGACACCATGGGCTCGACCGCTCATCCGCACCTGCTGGTGGGTGGCGACAAGCAGGGCTACCTTTACCTGGTCGATCGCGACAACATGGGTCGGTACGCTGGTTCGGGTGCCGACGCCAATGTCCAGACCGTGCAAGTGCTGGCATCGACGCCGTGCGTCTTGTGCGGATTCTTCGACACGCCGGCGGTATTGGGCGACCGGATCTACGTGGCCGCGATCACGGACACGTTGCGCGCCTACCAGATCACGAACGCGACCATGACGGCAGCCGGGAGCGCCACGGACCTGACGCTCGAAGTGCCGGGTGCGGTTCCTGTGGTGTCTTCGCAGGCCGGTACGAACGGTGTCGTCTGGGTGGTCGACGCCTCGATGAACGGGACGAACGGTGCCGCCCTCGGTCCGGCCGTGCTGCGCGCATATGACGCGTCCAGCCTGGGGACCGCCGTGTACCGCAGCGATGCCAAGTTGGCCGACCAGGCCGGCGACGCCGTGAAGTTCGTGCCGCCGGTAGTCGCGAACGGCAAGGTCTATGTGGCGGGCCGCTCAAGCGTCACGGTGTACGGTTTCGCGCCCTAGCCGGCCCGCGAATGTGGAGACCTGCTAGCGGCGCCACTTCCTCCGGGGATATTCGCCGCGCGCCTCCATTCGATCGAGGGTGATCTTGTGCTTGAAGTTTCCTCTCCCGCCCAGAATTCCTCGTGACGGCGGGAAGCCCGGGCCTTCTCTCGATCAAACGGCTGAACGGCAGCCGATCAGGGCAATATGACCACATCAATCCAGTGCCCAGATTCATCCTGTCCAGTGCGCCAGTACATCAAACGGTTAGATGCGAAAGCGTCTAGCCGTTTTTCATTGGACAGGGCTTGTGATTTCAATCCACCGCGCAAGCCGACACAAGAGGTCGCGACTCCTCCCACTTCCCGGCCTCGTCGCTGCATGATCTCCTCCAAGTGTTAGACTGACTGCGCAAAAAATATCGGACGGGATCCAAGCCAGTTTCATTGTCGCCAACTCCGGCGATCCCGTTCTTTCTCTTTATTCTCGGAGACGGATAATGAAAGTTTTGAAAGGCATCACGGCGCTGGCCCTGTTGACCGGCGCGGCCGTGGCGTTCGCGGGCGGCACCATCGATCAACTGCAGAATGCCACGCAATCCGAGTTTCGACTGCTCTCGGAAGACCTCGGTGCGGCGTTGAGCTACAAGCCACTATCGCCCGCCGAACCGCTCGGCATTACCGGGTTCGATATCGGAGTCTCGGCAAACGCCACCTCGCTGGAACACGGTGCAGTACTGGAAAAAGTCACGTCATCCAGCGCGCCATCCACGGTAGTCGTTCCCAGGATCCAGGCGATCAAGGGCTTGCCGCTCAATATCGATATCGGCGCTTCGTACGCAGCCGTCCCGGGTTCCAACATCAAGCTCATCGGCATCGAGGCGAAGTACGCGATCCTCGCCGGCAGCGTGGCGACACCGGCGCTGGCAATACGCGGCAGCTACACCAGACTTTCGGGTGTGGACCAGCTTGACTTCGATACCCGGGGCATCGACGTCTCGCTGTCCAAGGGATTTACCGTGGTGACGCCCTACGTTGGCGTTGGCACAGTGTGGGTGACCAGCACGCCGAAGAACATACCCTCGTTGACCAAAGAGACCTTCCGCGAGAACAAGATTTTCGGAGGCGTCAATTTGCATTTCGCCCTGTTCAACATGGCTTTCGAAGCTGACAAGACGGGAGACGCGACCTCCTACGGCGCAAAAGTCGGGCTGCGGTTCTGACGAGTCTTAAGCGATCTTGTCCAGCGGCAGCCTGACCTTTCGAGATCGTCCACAAAGCCCTCAAGTGTTGCACTTGGAGGTTGAATCCATCATCGATGCCTACGCGAGAAACGGCCGAACAAAGTTCTGGTAGAGAAGTCCCGTCGCGCCACAGACGAGGATGGTAGGTATGACCCCGGCGCGGAGGCGGAACAGCGCAACGCCGGCGGAAACACCGATCACGAGTAGTGGCCACTCGAATCCACCGCTCAAGCCCGCGGGCCAAAGCACGTGATACGCAAAAAACACCGCCAGGTTGACGATGACACCGACTACGGCAGCTGTGATTGCCGTTAGAGGTGCCGTGATGCGCGGCTGCCGATGGGTGGTCTCGATGATGGGTCCGCCTGCAAGAATAAAGATGAACGAGGGCAGAAACGTAAAGTAGGTCACCACTGTTGCTGCCATCGCACCAGCAAGAAAGTGGCGGTCCGCGCCGAATAGCTCGGCGCCCCATCCGCCCACGAAACCCACAAAAGCCACCACCATGATCAGCGGACCGGGTGTGGTCTCGCCGAGCGCAAGGCCGTCAATCATCTGGGCCGTCGTCAACCAGCCGTGCCCTTCCACCGCGCCCTGGAATACATAGGGCAGCACGGCGTAGGCACCGCCAAAAGTCAGCAACGCAGCCTTGGTGAAGAACCATCCCATCTGGGTAAGAACACCGTCCATGCCGAACGGCGCAATCAGTATTGCTATCAACAAAGCCCATAGTCCAACGCCAATCAGCAGCACGCGCAACAGTCGTGACCAGGTAAAGCGCGCGTGCTCCGGTGTCGGTGTGTGGTCGTCGATGATCGCCGGTCCGAATTCTCCCTTTGCACCCTGATGGCCACCGGAGACGAACAATGTCGGCCACAAGCGACCGCCGACGGCGCCGGCGATCCCGGCGCCGACAACAATCCACGGGAACGGTATCTCGAAAAGAAAGATCGCAACGAATGCGGCCACCGCGATGGCCCACAGCAGTGCGTTTTTCAGCGCACGCGAACCGATGCGGTATGCGGCAAACAACACGATGGCAGTCACAGCAGGCTTGATGCCGTACAGAATGCCGGCCACCAGCGGCAAATTGCCGAACGCTACATAGATCCACGACAGCACGATGAGAATCAGCAGCGATGGCAGCACGAACAGCCCGCCAGCGACGATTCCGCCTGGCGTGCGATGCATCAACCATCCAATGTAAGTGGCAAGTTGCTGCGCCTCGGGGCCTGGGAGCACCATGCAGTAGTTCAGCGCATGCAGAAACCGACGCTCGGAAATCCAGCGCCGCCTTTCCACCAGTTCTTGATGCATGATCGCAATCTGACCAGCCGGCCCACCGAAGCTGATGAAGCCGAGCTTGAGCCAGAAGCGGAACGCCTCGGAGAAGGAGACCGGGGCGGGAGGCGGCGGCGTGGAATCGGCGCCTATCGCTTCAGGTGCTTGCGGTGTAGTGGACATAGAGGAATTCAGCTTTTCGTAGTCTGGCATGCGGTCGAACAACTGCCGGAATTCCATCTCCTGCAACTTGTCTCGCGCCTCAACCTCAAGGATCTGCGCGCTGCCGCCCGAGGTAGTGACCTCCTCGCACTGTGCCTGCAGCGGCTCGAGAAACTCGTCCCAGTTGGGAAGCACATAAACCCCGTCGCGCAATACCGCCGTGCCGAGCGCCTTGAGCGCCCGCCACACGCGCATACGCACGGCGGGCTGCTGGCCTTGGAGTGTCAGGATAAAGAACAGCCAAGCCTGCTTGCCCAATTTGGGTTCAGAGGCCAAAGGAACTTGGTTATTAATCCCATCCGTCGCATCGATCATGCATAACCAACGGACCTTATTCAACTTTTAATCGGACATTACTGATTCAACCTACTGACTCACAATGGAAATGCGTCTTGGAGAGGAAGGAACTTCGGCCTAGGGTAGGGTCAAGGACTGGCGCGCCAATCAACAGCCAGGGTCTCATGGATCCACGTCCGGTCGCAGGGCCCGGATAAACGTCACGATATCGCGGATCTGATCGTCGGTGAACGCGACACCGAAGGCTGCCATGCGACCGGGCTTGCCGTTTTTGATGCGGTTGAAGATCTGATCGTCGGTGAGTTCGGTCCCCATCAGCTGAGGCCCCTTGGCCCCCTTGCGGCCGTAGTTTTCATGACAGAAGCCGCAGATGTTGCGAAACGTGTTCTTGACACTGAAATCCTGCTTTGGTGGTCCGCTGCCGGTTGCCTGTGACGTCGAGCTTTGCGGCTGTGTCGGCGCGGCTGTTTCCGCCGCCTGCGCCCCCACACCATATGGCATGACCAGTGCTGTGCACACGATGAGTAGAAAGGCTCGACCCATCGGCTTCCAGAGGCTCGGGCGGAACTTTCGGGGAAAACACTCGGCGCGGAAACGGTGCGACTCCCCGATGCCGGCAGAGTAGCTCATGCCAGTGTAATGTCCCATGCAGTTCGCTTCGACAGCGTCGGCTTGGGTCCCCGTTTCCGGCTGAACATGAAACTGCCCCTTTCGAATGCGATCAACGAGCTCGATCCCTACGATGGGTCTCGCGGGGCTGACAATCGTTTCAAAACCCAGCATCGCACCCGTTCGCGCATTCAGCGCTCGATGATGCTGTTCGATGAGGTTGTTCAGATACTGACAGGTTCGGACGTTCACGCGATGCCAGATTCGGCTCTCGCGGAACAGCTTGAACAACGCCCGGTGACCTGGACGATGCCTGTCCTGCGTCACCCGCGTCCGCGCGCCAGCGGCATTTCTCGGCTTCATGTTTTCTCCTTTGAGCGCATGTCATACCGCGGTACCCCTACCATAAGGGAGGCGGCGCACTAATAGGTTAAGTGGTTCTGACCATGCATTCTCTTACGCGAGGAATTTGCGCCCCCCATCCACTGCGTAGCGCCCAGGCGATCAGACGTTCTAGTTTGCAGGGAGCCCCTTGATGTAGGTCGCCATGACGTTTACTTGTTCCTCGGTAAGCACTTTTTTGTAACCTGGCATCGCCCCGCCGGATTTTCCATTCAGGATGCGCTGACGTATTTGCTCTTCGGTCATTGTGGTGCTCGCAAGCTTTGGCCCTTTGCCGGCATCCATGCCGTAGCCGTCGTGGCACCAACTACAGTTGGTGGCGAACAGCTTTTTCACGTCTATTGCAGGCTTTGCTTGTTCAGTACCCGAATTCTCTTCGGCGAAGGTTGCCGACGCCGCGCCTGCCAAGTAGAAACTCAGTGCTAACACCGACGGCATCAAGTTCTGTTTGGTCAGCAAATATTTCTCCTGTCAGTCATGGGCAAGGTCGAACGCCGCCTTTACGCCGGTGGCAAGGTCACGACTTGTCCCGATTCCCCAGTAGTGCAAAAACAAAATTCGTGGCGACTCTCCGGTCATATGATTGTGGATCGCTACGACGTCGATGCGGTTCGCGCGAAGCGTTTTCAATACGGACTGCAGTTCGTCCTCGTGCATCGCGATGTCTCCCGCCACGACCGCACGGTCATCGCCACCGGCAAAAGCCGCCCACGAATTGACGCCCATGGACTTGCCCATGTCGTGGCCATTCATGCTCGTGGTTCGCCCTACCGTAACTTTGTAGACACCCTTGGCAAGATCACCCTTTACGCCGAGGATCTCGGCGATGGGGTCAGGATTCAGCGTAGTCTTCGCCGGATCAATCTGAGAGCGGAGCACCTCGCCGCGGCCACCTGCGGTCTCCTTGATCTTTGCGAATACCTTGCCCACCGCCCGTGCGAGGTCCTCTTCGGCCCCCATGCCGCCGATATGCATGAACATGACCCGTGGGGTTTCCCAGAAAAAGTGATTATGCAATGCGGTGACCTGGAGGCCCGACTCCAGCGCTACGCTCATGACCGGATTGACCTGGTCTTCGAGCATCACCATGTCTCCCATCACCGACACGTGGGAACCGGTGCGGGTAAATGCTGCCCAGGCGGTCAAGCCGAACGGAGCGGTGATATGGATACCGCCGGCGTTGACATCGAGGTCGTTGCGCGGATAGCGCACCGTGAACACGCCCTCCTTCGCGTCGTACGAACCCTTCAGGTCGGTGAGTTGCTCGATGCGGGCGGTGTCGAGACCGCCTTCTTCGGCGTAAGAGATTGCCGGGCACACCACGAGACTCGTCACAGAAAAAGAAAATGCGACGACGGAACGTCGCAGATAGGTTGTAAACAGATCGGTTTCGGGATTCATTTGTCCTCCATCGTTTAGTTCTGACAGCGAAGCTCAGTAGGTCCAGCCGTGACGATCGCCCTGAAGCTCGCGGCACCACGCGTAGAGCGCGTCGTAGACGACCATCCCGTGCTTAAGCATTTCGTGATCGTCGGAAAAGCGGCGGGACAGACCAAGCGAAATCGCCAATAACCCCGGTGCCTGCGGTGCGAGGTCCAGACGATCGGTGTCCGCGCCGCGAACAATCACGGCAAGTTTTGCCAGTGCGGGGTCAGATAGCCCGTACTTCTTTAAGAACGCGTCAAAGCTGCATAGCTCCCGCACGTGGCTAAGTTCCACTCCGGGAATGTCATACGGGATCGCACCGGTCTCCTTGGCAATGCCAATTACCTTGTCCGAAGGTACAAAGAGAAATTCCGCGGAGGGATCAATGAATCGGGTGATGAGCCACGGACAGGCAACGCGGTCGATCTTGGGCCTTTCACGGGTTACCCATTTCAATGTGCCTTTCTCCTTCATCAAATCAATCTGCAGCTTTCTTCCGAGAGTAGGCTGCGTGAAGATGGTCCAGGACGACTGAGACCTCGGAGAAAAATGCGTCGTCATCTTTGGAACCGGTGCGGATTCCCTGAAGAATGGTCTCGAAGCCTGCCGCCTCCGCCACTGGAACACCTCCCACGTCGAGGTAGTGCACCAGGTTGCCCAAGCGGTCCAACCCTGGATCGCCCTCGAGGCCAAAGCTCGCCATGAGCACTTGAAAGGTGACGCGTTCTTCCACATGCGTAAAAGCGGCGCCATCAAAGTCGAAGCCAAACGCGTTCTTTGGACAGTCCTGCGGATTCTTAATCCAGAGGAATCGAGCCTTGGGATCTATGAACCGGCGGATCAGCCAGGCACTCGCCACTCGGTCCACCCACAGGTGCTCCCGCGTGGCCCATCGCTTTCCACGATAGTCCTTGCTCTTCAGCCGAGGGATTGCGGCTGCTACCGCCTCTGGTTCTCCAGGCAAGAACTTGCGGTTATACGCGGCTTGCAACACCGCCATCGCACGCTCGGCCTCTGTTTTTGCCGAACCCGGAAAATAATCTATTGCGATTACGCTTTCCAGGCTCTTGCGGAGTTGTCGCAACCCCTTCCGCACATCACCCTCGTCTTCGCTCGACATTTGGTCCATCAGTGAGGCCGCTGTCGCAATAATTTCGGAGAAGTTCTCGCGGCGATCGAACAGTTGGACGAACTCAGCATCCCGATCGTTGCCTTGGCTCGACAGTGCCGTCACTAAAACAAGCGCCGATTCGGCGCCTGCCTCCAACATCTGTGTCTCCAGTGCTTCCTTAAGCTCAGGATGATCGGGAAGCAAGTACACCCCGTCGCGCAGCACGGCCGCGCCCAGAGCCTTCAAGATGCGCCAAACCCGCATGCGCAGCGTGGCCTGCTCGCCAGGGAGACTGATGACAGCGAGCAACCAGGAAATAGCTTGCGGTTCGTGCGCTTTCATCGTTGTGTTATATACACTACATCCTAGTAATTGACAATACATTATCAGAAACATATGCTACGTATTGTGATAACCGTTACGACACCTGAGAGCTTTAAGATCAGACATGTTTTGTCTCTCGCTCCGATGGGACGGTGCAACGACGCCCCATAAGAGCGGGAGGAACCCCCTCGATTCCTTCAACAAATTAATCAACACCCTTCCAGCTAACGGCGAAATCGAGCGCACTGTCGAGTGTTACGGCGTGCCGTTTTCCAGCCGTTCGTGTCTTAGAGAGGTTTTTTTCAGGGAGCACAACAATAAATTCTCAACAACGTATCTGTTTGTTCATCCTTTGAGGAGATTGAAAATGAGAAAGTTGAAAGCACTATTTATCGCCGCCGGAATCCTTGTCTGCGGAATCGCAGCAACGCAGGGAATCTTCGCCGCCGAGGAAGGCTATGCAGATGCCGATACGGCGAAGTTGCTCGCCGTCTTACCCAACGCGAAGCTGAGCCTAGCAGACGGTATCAAACAGGCGGCCAAAGACAAAGAGGTTCCGATCTCGGGCAAGTTCGAGTTGGACGACAACGGCAAGCTGTCGCTCTCGGTTTATACGGCCGAAAAGGGACTGTCGGTCCTACCTGAAAAGAATATCCTCAAGGAACTTGCGGGCAGCCCAGAGCAAGCCGCCTGGGTCCCCGAAAGCGAGGTCTTCAAGGATGTCGAACACGTCGCACGTTCTTCTCAACACCTCATCCTCAACGCCCTGTCGCACCTATCCCTGCTGGCAATCGTCGAAGATGCGTCCAAGCACGCGAGTGGCATCGTCTATTCCATCAATCCCACTTTGCATGGCCGCAAAGCTGCATTCGAGGTACTCGTCGCGAACAAGGACAAGGTTTCAAAACTCACGTACGACATTCCCAGCGGCAAGTTCCTTGGAAGTAAGTAGATGCCTCGTCGCCCCGATGCGTACTCCACAGTAAAGAGGATCCTCAGATGAAAAGAAGTAAAGATTGGCTGCCTACCCTGGTTCTTATCGCAATGTTGAGCGCGTTCGCTTGCCAGGCAGTCCGTGCCGAAGAAGAGGAGGAAAAAGAATACGAGCCTGCCGATCTGGCGGCCTTCCTTGCGCTCTTGCCCAGCAGCAAGCTTAGTTTGGCGGATGGTTTGAAACTGGCTCGCAAAGGCGCCGAGACTCCCATCTCCGCGAAATTCGAGCTGGATGACAGCAAGAAACTTTCGCTTTCGGTGTACACCGCCGAGAAGGGGCTAGTCCTGGAGCCGGAAGACAACGTGCTCAAGGAGTTGAGCGGCAGCCCGGAACAGAACGCGTGGAGCCCCGAGATCGAAGTGTTCAAGGACAAGCGCCACCTGACCCGCGCTTCGGGGCAGCTGGTCCTGGTATCGCTCTCGTCCCGATCCTTGCTTGAAATCGTAAACGATGCCTCCAAACGTCAAGCCGGAACGGTCTACTCCATCACACCGCGGCTGCAGGCGCGCAAGCCGGTTTTCGTTGTGTTGGTCGCAAAGGACGGCAAGGTGACCAGCTTGGCCTACGACGTACTCACCGGCAAACTGCTCTGGCAAAACGAACGGCAGTGACCAAGCGATCGAGTTGAGTACCAAGCTCGCCGGAGATGGAAGTGAGCGCAGAACCATCCAGTGAAATTGGTGGATCACCCGCCTATCGGCTCTCCGAACTGGTCGCCTATGCCGTAAAGCTGGGGGCGACCGGTTTTGGTGGGCCGGTAGCGCTGGTGGGCTACATGCACCGCGATCTGGTCGAGCAGCGCAAATGGATCTCCGAAGACCAATACCGCGAAGGCTTGGCCCTGGCGCAGCTCGCCCCAGGGCCGCTCGCGGCCCAGCTTGCCATTTACCTGGGCTACGTGCACTACCGCATTCTCGGCGCGACGCTGGCGGGGACGGCATTCGTTCTGCCCTCCTTTCTCATGGTCGTTGCGCTCGGTTGGGCGTACGTCCGCTATGGCGGCCTGCCTTGGATGCAAGCGGTCTTTTACGGCGTGGGGGCGGCGGTCATCGGCATCATCGCCAACAGCGCCTACAAACTCACCAAAAAGACGCTTGGCCGGGACAACCTGTTGTGGTTCATCTATCTGCTCAGTGCGGTCGTCACCGTCGTGACCGAGTCGGAAATCGCGTGGATCTTTTTCGGTGCCGGGATACTGACTTGGCTCGTCCGAGCGCCGCCGAAGAACTGGTTTGGCAAGAACATCAGCCTCGCTGTGGGTGGGCTGCCGGTGGACCCCCACACCGCAGTCGCGGTGTTCTCCGTGGTCGATTGGAACCAGCTTTGGCAAATAGGCGTCTTTTTCGCAGAGGCGGGGGCCTTCGTGTTCGGGAGCGGGCTCGCTATCGTTCCTTTTCTCTACGGCGGTGTTGTCAATGAATATCACTGGCTGACCGATAGGCAATTTCTGGATGCCGTCGCCGTCGCTCTGATCACGCCCGGTCCAGTTGTGATCACGGTGGGTTTCATCGGCTACTTGGTAGCGGGTTTGCCGGGCGCCGTCGTGGCGGCGCTCGGTACTTTTCTTCCGTGCTACCTCTTTACCGTTATTCCGGCCCCGTATTTTTCTAAGTACGGAAAGCTCGCGGGGGTAAAGGCCTTTGTCGATGGGGTCACCGCTGCGGCGATCGGCACGATCGCCGGTGCGGTGGTCGTGCTGGGTGAGCGTTCGATTGTCGATATCGCTACAACGGTCATGGCTCTTCTGACCCTGGTCGCACTATTGAAACTCAAAAAACTTCCGGAGCCCGTCCTGGTGGCGATAGCGGCAGTCCTGGGTATCGTGCTCTATCCGGTGATGCACCCCTAGTTGCATCGGGCGAGCCATCTGCATGCGCATGGTCACGCAATTTCCGTTCGATGCCGGCCGGAGCCGTCGGCTTTCTCCGGAGGAGCCTGCGATGAATCGCCGGTATTTGTCACGGCTCGCGGTGGCGCTGGTCTTCCTCGCCATGAGCCACAGCCTCGGAGCCCAGGGCGGTCCACCGCTTCTCACCGACGATCCCGATACTCCGGGAAACCGGCACTGGGAAATCAACACCGCCTACACGGTCGAACGCACACGGAGCGAGGAATCCAAAAATCTGCCGAGGATCGACATCAACTACGGCCTGGGCGACCACATTCAGCTCAAGTACGAAGTGGCGTGGATGTCTCTGGACCAAAATGATCCTTCCGGGTCCCGCAGCGGCCTCAGCAATTCACTGATGGGGGTGAAGTGGCGCTTTCTCGATGAAGAAAAAGCCGGATTCAATCTGTCCTTCTATCCGCAGGTTGAATTCAACAACCCTACCGGGTCCGTCGATCGCGGCCTGGCGGACAGAGGTCCCAATCGGCTGCTGCCCCTCGAGGCCAGCAAATCGTTCGGGGCCTGGCGACTGGTAGGCGAAGTGGGTCACTGGTTCATGCGCGACCAGCCCAATCAATGGATCTACGGCGTGGTTGTCGGCTATCCCTACTCGGAGAAACTGGAATTGCTGGGCGAGCTTCACGCCACGACCGATCACTCGTTTCACCATGGCGATACCGTGCTCAACTTCGGCCTGCGCAAGAAGTTAAGCGAGCGCTTAACGTTGCTCGCCTCTGCCGGTGCCGGGCTGCGCAACTCGGATGAGCGCACTGAACTTGTGGGTTATGCCGGCCTGCAGATGCATTTCCAATAAGACTCCATCAATGAAAAAGTTTTTCCTGCCCCTACTTTTTACCTGTTATTGGGTTTTCCACGGCGCCGCGGTAGCAGAACCCGGGGCCACCTTGCAAGAAACGCAAAGGATCGAGCTGCCAGGTGTGCAGGGACGCATCGATCACATGGCGGTCGATTTGCCGACCCATCGGTTATTCGTCGTTGCGCTTGGAAACAACACCGTCGAAGTGATCGACCTTCAAACAAAACGCTTAATCAAGAGCCTGACGGGCCTGAGGGAGCCACAGGGGTTGCTACTTGTTCCTGAAGTCAAACAACTCATCGTGACCAACGGCGAAAGCGTTTCTGCGCGGGTATACGACAGCGTCTCGCTTGAGCCGCTGAAGGACATCCGTCTAAGGGAAGACAACGACAACATCCGTTACGACCCGGACTCGAAGCGCAGCTACATCGGTTGTGGGGCCGGCGGAGAGGGCGCCCTGGCGGTCGTCGATACGCAGACCGACGCTCTAATCGGAGAGATCGGGCTGAGCGGCCATCCGGAATCCTTCCAACTCGAACGCAGGGGCAAACGCATCTTTGTAAACATTCCCTCGGCGCGCAAGATTGAGGTGGTCGACCGCGAAAAACAACAAGTGATGGAGGCTTGGGCAGTACCCGCGCGCGGCAACTTCCCGATGGCGCTGGACGAGGAGCATGCCCGGCTGTTCGTTGGAACCCGCGGGCCGGCGAGGCTCCTGGTCCTGGATACCGGCTCCAGCCGCGTTGTCGCGGAACTCG
This sequence comes from Betaproteobacteria bacterium, assembly GCA_016194905.1. NCBI lineage: Bacteria > Pseudomonadati > Pseudomonadota > Betaproteobacteria > Betaproteobacteria bacterium. The sequence goes on along the minus strand of JACQAP010000036.1, from coordinate 73,779 downwards.
ACAGCGTCAGAGACGCGGACGACATCTCCTACGACGCCGATACACGCCGGATTTACGTCTCCGGAGGCGAGGGGTTCGTATTCGTCTTCGAACAGATCGATCCCAACCAGTACCGCCTTCTCGATAAGGTGGCCACCAGAAAGGGAGCGCGCACCTCGTTGTTCGTGCCGGAGTGGCAAACCCTTTTTGTGGCGTTACCGCCCGGCGCTGATGGGAACGCGGAAATCCGGGCGTACAAGGTAACGCCTTAGAAAGGCCTACGCGCGAGTTAGATTTAGTGGGAGAAGGAGGTCAGAAATGAAAGTGGATCGATCATGCGCAGCACTCCTGATTGCGCTTTGCACCGCAGGGACACTAACAGCCTGCGAAAAATTGGAGCAAGACGACCGAGAACGCAACGCTCAACAGATCTCGATTGAACAGTTGCCGCTCGCGGTTAAATCAGTCGTAGCCAAGGAGTCTGAAGGAGGATCGGCGAAAGAAGCCGAAACGTTCATCAAAGACGGCAAGACGCTTTATGGCGTGACGATCGCCAGGAACGGCAACGAGGAGGAACTGCTCGTTTCCGAAACAGGTGAGATCGTTGGGCGGAAAGCGCCCGGGAAGAAAGAGGATAACGATTAGGGCCGCGGCGGCTTCCCTGTTCGAACCGGGCCTCGTCTTAATGAAAGAGCAAGATAAATCGTCTGTAACTCTGACCAATTTCGATTGGAGGGGCCGTGAAGATCATCAAAGGAATTCTGCTTGCGTCAATTTTGTGCCTGTCGACTTCTGCCATGGCGGCAGACGGCGCAGCACTAAGTTTCGTGGGCGCCTGGAGGCTTCAGTCGTTTGGCTTTATCAAGTCGAACGGGCAGACCAAATACCCGTTTGGCGAACACCCTGACGGGATGGTCATGTACGACGCGACAGGGCGCATGTCCACCCAGATCACGCGTGGCGATATCCCGCCCTTTTCATCCGAAGAGCGCGATCGAGCCAGCGATGAGGAAGTGCGGACCGCTTATGAGGGGTTTGTCGGGTATTACGGGACCTATGAGGTGAACGACAGCCAGCGGCTAGTCACCTTCCATATTGCGGTCAGTTCGTTTCCTAATTGGGTGGGTAGGACTCTGAAACGTCACTATGAGTTTGAGGAAACCCGCTTGACGCTTACTTCTGAGCTTAAATCGGTCGAAGGCTCGCCAGCGATTTTGATCCAGGTGTGGGAAAAATTGGCGAACTAACTGCCCCGTATCAAACACGGCCCATGGGGGAACCATGTCATACACGATGAAGCCTTTACCCTGGGAGCCAAGCCGGATACGAGGCCTCTCCGAAAAACTTCTCGTAAGCCACTATGAAAACAATTACGGAGGGGCTGTGAAGCGGCTGAACGCCATTTCAGATCGACTCATGGAATTGGATATGGCGCTCGCCCCCGGCTTCGTGATCAATGGCCTCAAACGGGAAGAGCTCATCGCCACCAATTCTATGATCCTGCACGAAGTCTATTTTGAAAGTTTGGGTGGCGAGGGAGGACGCCCGGATGGTGGGCTCTTGGAGGCTTTGGTGCATGATTTCGTGAGCTTCGAGCGCTGGGAAAAAGAGTTCGTTGCGATGGGGAAAGCCCTGGGTGGAGGATCGGGGTGGGTGGTAGTTACGTGCTCCCAACGAGACGGGAAACTGGTCAACCAGTGGGCCGCAGACCATACCCAGTGCGTGGCGGGTTCCATACCGATCCTAGCGCTCGACATGTACGAGCACTCCTACCATCTTGACTACGGTGCCAAAGCATCAGATTACGTGGATGCGTTCATGCGCAACATCGACTGGAATACCGCATCCAAGAAATGGAAACACGTTTTTTAGACCAACTGGAGATGATAATGCGATCTGTCATTGCGACATTGATTACTCTTACGACCATGACCATGGCACATGCTGAAACCATAAATTTTGATCGGGACGAAGTCGGGAAGGTCCCCGCAGGTTGGACAACGGGCGTCACGGGACGCGGTTCGCCCAAATGGGCGGTGGAGGCGGATCCGACCGCGCCCAGCAAACCGAACGTATTGCTGCAGTCAGGCGTGGGAACTTTTCCCTGGTGCGTGAAAAAAGACGTGTCGATTAGCGATGGCTTCGTCGAAGTGAAATTCAAGTCCATTTCAGGCCGCGAGGACGAGGCCGGCGGATTGGTCTGGCGCTGGAAGGACGGCGACAACTATTACGTGGCCCGGGCCAATGCGCTCGAAGATAACGTGTCCTTGTACCACACCACGGGCGGCCGCCGAATTACCATCAAGTATGTGGACGCGCCGGTGCCGGCCAATCAATGGCACACACTGCGGGTGGAATTCAGCGGCAAGAAAATCAGGGTGCTGCTCGACGGCAAGATTTATGTCGATCTGCAAGACAGTCACATTTCGGGACCCGGCGCGGTCGGTGTATGGACCAAAGCAGACAGCGTAACCGCCTTCGATGACTTTGCCTTTGGCGGCAATTGAACAGCCCGGCGTGCGCAGATGAAGAAGAGCACGGTCGTTTCAGGAATAATAGTTGCGCTTGTCGTCGCCATTGGATTGGCGGCCTTCCTCTCCCGACGAAGCATCGACACCGTCGTCGTCTATGTGAGCCACGACCAGGTGTTCTCCGAGCCGATATTGAAAGACTTTGAGAAGGCTACCGGTATCAAGGTGAAGGCTGTCTTCGACACGGAAGAAACGAAAAGCGCAGGGGTGATGAACCGCTTGATTGCCGAGAAGGCGAACCCGCAGGCGGACGTCTACTGGGCCAACGAGCCGATCCGCGCCGAATTGCTCCGCCAGCAGGGTGTGTCCGCCCCCTATCGCTCGCCCAGCGCCGAGGGCATCCCCGAGCAGTTCCGCAACCCCGAAGGGTACTGGACGGGGTTTTCTGCCCGGGCCCGCATCCTGATCGTGGATCAGTTGCTGAAGGACAAACCGGTGTCTATCCAGGCCTACACCGATCCGCGTTTCAACGGCAAGGCGGTGATTGCCAGTCCGTTATTCGGCACCACGACCGCGCACATGGCGGCGCTGTTCACGGTGTGGGGTGACGAGCGCTCCAAGGCGTTCCTCGATGCTGTGCGTAGAAACGGCGTCTTTATCTCTTCCAGCAACGGGGAAAGCGCAGATCAGGTGGCGACCGGCCCCTTTCAATTCGCGCTGGTGGACAGCGATGACGTGCACAGCCGTCGAAAACAGGGACAGCAGATCGAGGGCGTCTACCCCGACCAGGAAGAAGGCGGCCTGGGGTGCTTCATCGTTCCGAACGCCGTGCTGCTGATCAAGGGCAGCCCGCACCCGGATGCGGCCAAGAAGCTCATCGACTACTTGTTGTCGCGCGAGACGGAGAAGAAGCTCGCCTATTCCGACGCCGCGCAGATCCCCCTCCATCCCGGCGTGGAGACCCCGCCCGGTGTGCGTCGGCTGGAAGACCCTGAAGGTGATGAAGGTGGACTACACGGTGGTCGCGGCCAAGATGCAATCGATCCAGCCCCTGCTGAGGGACTGGGTGGGGCATTAACTTGCAGCGGCGACTCACGCTGCTGCTGGTCGTCTTCGCGCTGGTCGTCGTGGGGTTGCTGCCGTTGGCGGCGATGCTGGGCAAGAGCATCTTCGTCGGCGGCAGGTTGACACTCGCCGTCTACGAAAAGCTGTTCGCGACCCCACGGCAATATTGGGCACCGATCGGACATAGCCTGACGCTTGCCACCCTGACCGCCGCTTGTGCCACGCTGATCGGCGTGCCTCTTGGCCTGTTGCTCGGAAAAACCGATCTGCCGTTCAGGCGCATTCTGACGGTGCTGCTCTCGATCCCGCTGCTGCTCCCGCCCTACATCCTCGCGGTTTGCTGGTTCAACCTGCTGGCAAGTCACGGCGTGCTCTCGCGCGTCCTCCCCGCACAATTCCTGGATTTGCTGTCGGGCTGGCTGTTCGGCTTGCCGGGTTGCCTGTGGGTGCTGATGAGCGCGTTCCTGCCGGTGGTAATGATCCTGACTCTGATCTATCTGCGCGCGGTGTATCCACGGCTTGAAGAAGCAGGACGGCTGATCACCCATTGGCCAGCTATCCTGCGCTACGTCACGCTACCGATGATCCTGCCGGGGATCCTGTTCGGCGGGATCCTCGTGTACCTGCTCGCACTGGGCGAGGTTGGCGTGCCGATGTTCCTGCGCTATCCCGTCTTTCCGGTCGAGACGCTCACGCAGTTCTCCGCCTTCTACGACTTTGGCGCCGCCGCCGCCGCTGCCACTCCCCTACTCGCCGTCACCCTGCTGGTGCTGGCCTTGGAGCGTCTCTACCTGCGCGAAAAGACCTACCGCTTGCGACCGACAACGCCCGGCAAGCGGATGCTGCTCGTCCCACTCGGCCGTTGGCGCGTTCCAGCTCTCCTCGCGGTCAGCCTGCTGGCAGCAGTGATTGTCGTGTTGCCGCTACTGGCTCTGGTCGTGTCCTCTCTATCGCCTTTCGCCTATCGCGAGGCCTGGTCCAAGGCAGCCGATAGCTTGGGGCGCAGCCTGGTCTTCGCAGCTGTAGGCGCGACGCTACTCACGGTGTTTGGGTTCTTCTGCGGATACCTCATTCACCATCGCGCGCTTCGCCTCTGGCGCGCAGTGGATACACTAACGCTGCTGATGTTCACACTGCCGGGAACGGTGATCGGCGTGGGACTGATTGCGCTATGGAACCGGCCGGCCACCGGTTTCCTCTATGCATCGGCCGCGATGGTGATCCTTGCCTACCTTGCTCAGTACACTGCACTGACCAGCCGTATCACCCTGGCCACCCTGGCCAACGTGCCGCAATCGCTGGAAGAGGCGGCGCAGATGACGGGTGCGCCGTGGCTGGCGCGCATGGGGTACGTGGTGGTTCCGGCTGCGCTTCCAGGCGTAATCGCCGCGTGGCTGATCGGCTTCATTTTCTGCCTCCGCGATCTCGGCGCCTCGATGTTGGTTTATCCCGCGGGGCAGGACACACTGCCGGTGCGCATCTTCACCCTGATGGCTAATGGCGCCCCCAGCCTTATCTCCGCCTTGTGCGTCATCCTGGTGGCGGTCACCCTGATCTCATTGGCGATCCTGGGTTCGCTGTTCCGAGTCGCCACTGGAAGTCACCGATGAGCGCCATCGAACTGCGTGCCGTCTCGAAGGCTTACAACAGTCACACGGTCGCCGACGCGATCTCGGTATCGGTGGAGCGTGGTGAGCGCGTGGTACTGCTGGGGCCTTCCGGCTGCGGCAAGACCACAGTGCTTCGCTTGGTGGCCGGCCTCGAGGTGCCCGATTCGGGCGCCATCAGTATCAACGGCATCCGAGTCGCTGAAGACGGACGAAATCTCGTTGAACCCGAACAGCGCCACATCGGCATGGTCTTCCAGGACCTCGCTCTGTGGCCACACATGACCGTGTTCCAGCACCTCGAGTTTGCGTTGCGCTACGACAAGCTGAATAAACTCGCGGACACGCCAAACCGGATTTTGGAAGTACTGGAAATGGTGCGACTGGCTGATCGCGCGCACGCAAAACCAGGAGAGTTGTCGGGTGGGCAGCAGCAGCGCATCGCGTTGGCGCGCGCCTTGGCAACCAATCCCGCCATCGTGCTCATGGACGAGCCATTGTCGAGCTTGGATCATGCACTGAACCTGCACTTGCGCGGGGAGATCCTGAGACTGCATGCGGCATTGGGCTTTACTCTGGTTTATGTCACTCACAGCCGTGAGGAAGCGGCCGACATCGCTACGCGCGTGATCGTCATGCAACACGGTAAGGTACATGATACAAGCATACCCACGATGGCGACGACAAACTGAAGGAATATTTATGGCAGATTCTCATAGCAAAAAGACCTTTCTCATCGTTGCGCTGGCGACAAGCCTTGCATCACTACCGGTGTTAGCGCAGGATCCGACCGACGAAGTTGCCGCGAAGATCGATGAAAAGTATGGTGGCAGCATCAAAAAGCTTTTTGCAACGAAATGCAGCTGGTGTCATCAGGGTTATGGCATGAAACAGGCCGACGGGCCCAAGCTTGCCGGCATTTCAAAAACGTTGGAACAGGTCATGAAGCTGATTCGGGAGGGGAAATCACCCATGCCGGGCTTCAAGAGCCAACTAAAGGATGAAGAAGTTCAAGCGCTGGCCGAGTACATCAAGGCGCTTCCGGCCAACTGACCGTTGGCACGGAATAAGAAAGGGCGGCATAGCCGCCCTTTCTTCGTGGGGCCTTCATCGAATCCTTGGACGCGGTCCACGACGCTTGTGGAGTATGACGTTTGACGGGGGCGTCGTAGCGGATAATGCATTCTCTTGTGCGATTGAATTTCCTATTGAGACATTCGCAGTGAGAAGCTATACCGCATCACTCCGGGAGAAACGCAAATGGAGCTTATCGAGCCGGATGAAATGATTGATTTCAAGACTGTCTTAGCTCGATACCATCTCGATACGGACGATTTTGAGCTAAGCGAAATTGATACAACCGATCCTAAAACCGATGAAATATTTGCGCTAACCGGCACACTAACCGTGACGCAAAAATCCACGGGTAGCCAAAAGCAATACCCCATCGGAGACGGTTCAACATGGGTCGCTGAATTTCAGAGAGATGTTATCGAGGGGTATTTTCACTGACGTAGCCGATTTAAAATATAGCAGTCATGGAACACCCACCGAGCTTCGCTGACGGACGGCCGCCCTTCGCCCATCACCTCGCGAAAACGCTCATCGGAAAACACGTCTTAGTGGGCATCACCTATTTGGATGCGAAAGAGGAGTAGACTCACTGACGTTTCACGAGGGGATAACGATAAGGAACCAGCGATCCGGTCCGTCTGGTTAATCCCAAGCCTCACCTTCGGGCCGCAGGGCCCGCTCTTTCGGTACATCCTGTACCACTCTGCAAGGTAGCCAAGGACGCGTGCGTCGTGCGCAATAGGCGCAATCGCGTGGGCACATATAGCTCTCATGCCTCATGTCGAACGACGCTCAGCCTTGGCGTGTCGAACCGTGCACCGACCAGCGCAAGCTCTTGGACCGTCCGTTGGAGGGATCCATCTGCTGCGCGCGGTTGAATCTCTTTGGAGGAGTGTTATCCATGAAACGATCCATTGCTACGCTCTGCGCGCTGATACTGGTAGTTCTTGCTGCCGAGATATGGGCGGGGCCCGCCGAAGATGTCGCCCAGATCGCGGGACCGCGACTTAAGGCCTTACAAGAGGGAGACGTCGACGCCTACACAGCAGCGTTCGCCGATAATGCCGTGGTCAATTCCTCGTTGTCAGCATTCCGAATCGAGGGCAAAGAGGCGATCCGGGCGTATTTTATCGAGCTGTTCCAAATGTATCCCCGGCGCCGCGTCTTCGTACGGCAGCAGGCCATGCGTGCTTACAACGACGACTTGGTGATTTCGAACAGCTACGCTGTATTCAACGTAACAGACCAGCAGGGTAAGGTCACCGCACTTCAAGTCCGGTCAAGCGTAGCTTGGGCGAAGCTGGGTGGACGGTGGCAGATCGTGGATCAGCACACTTCGCGCTTACCGGTCGCGCCGTAGGCGGCACACCACGGATCGTAGATGTTCAAGGGCTGGATGAAGCCTGACCTCGCGCCCAGCTGCCAAAGTCCCCGCCGGGGTGACCGGACTTGTACTGCCACTTGTCAGTCCAATCCGTCCCGCGCTCACTGCGGAATCTGCGGCGCGAGTCGAGGTTCCAGCCGTAAACTGCCGTTCGCGCGGAGATCACGCAGGCGCTCGCGAATTTCCTTGAGAGAGAGGTTTTCGTGTGCTCGCGCGGAGGGCGTCAGGAATGATTCCAGCTTGATGGCAATGCGCCGTGGATTCGGTTCGCTCCGCATGATGATCACACCGTCCGTAATGAGCTTCTGAATAAGAAGCTCTTTCTGGGTCTTGGCGTGGATGCTTTCCGCGACTGGAAAGAACACGGTATTGGCGAGCACGATGCCATAGAGCGGAGAGACCAGGGCGACGGGTATCGTCTGCAGGATCATGTCCGGGTTGGTGATACCCGTGAGCATGTCGATCAGTCCGACCACGCTCCCTGCCACCCCGAACGCCGGTGCGAACAGCGCAGCCTGGCGAAACATGCGCTCGATGAACGCGCGCCGCTGCTTGAAATGCAACATCTCGGCGTGCAGGAGGTCGCTCAACTCTTCGTCTGGAAGGCCGTCGATCAGCAGCCCAAGCGCGCGCTTGAGGAAAGTGATCGTGGAATGTTCGCCCATGTTCTCCAGGGCCAGAATCCCCTTGCCGCGCGATTGCACCGCCATGTCCAGCATGGTATTGATGACTTCCTTCGAGGTCGGCGGAGGATTCCGGTGCAGATTGCGGGTCACCTGCAGGGCGGCGCGCATGTCTCCGATCGGATAGCTCAAAAGCATCGCGCCCAGCGTGCCGCACGTCACGATGAGAAGCGCGGTGCCGTTCAGGAACAGGGCGGCATGGCCTTGAATGAAGATGCTCGAAATAAATATCGCGGTGAAGAAGATCACCCCGATCCAGCTGTGCTTGTTCATTGGCGATAGGCTCCTTCGGTCCCGCTGATCTTGCGGGTGATGATGATCTCGACCCGCCGATTGAGCGCCCGCTTCTGACCGTCGGCATTCGTGGCCGCGGGCTCGTATTGGCCCCGACCCATGACGACAAAGCGCGACGGCTCGATATCCCCGGCCGCTATGAGATAGCGCGCCACGTGACTGGCGCGGACCAGCGACAACTCCCAGTTGCTCGGGAAATAGTTGGTATTGATCGGCCTGTCGTCGGTGTGCCCGATGACATGGATGTCATAAGGCGTCTGCTTGATGATCTGTGCCAGACGATCGAGAAAATTCGTCACCTCCGGGCGCAGATCGGCTTTTCCCAACGGGAAGAACATCGGCCCCTGGACGCTGACCTTGACCGATTGATCGTCGAGCAGGACGATCTCCGCGTTCTGCAGATTGGTCTCCCGCACCGCTTCCTCGCTGCGCGCGAGAACGTTGATCCGCATGAGCGGCTCGAAGCCCGGCTTGCGCGAGAGCACCTCATCCTTGACGATATTGTCGCCCGGCCCCTCCACCTGCTGCTGCCCCACCGCTGTCTGTCGTTGTGTCTGTTGCTTTTTCGCGTGCCCTTGAATACCCTGCACCGCGAGCAGTGCGGCGAACAGCACGAACATGGTCATCATGAGGTCCGACCAGGGCAAGGCCCAGTTGGACCGCATGATCCCGTCATCGAGCAACGTGTCGCCGCCGTCGAAAAGCTGTTCGCCGGGACCGCCGCGCGGACTTGCCCTGGACGTGACGGGTTCCGGGTGCGGCGGCTCGGCAGCCGGGGCCGCCGGAGGAACTCGCGCGGATTCGTTGATCGTGAGGATCGTCATGTTTGCCAACAACTTTGAAGGCCCATTCAGGGATTGGCGCCAAGAGTTGAGCATAGCCATTGTTGGTGCGGGTAAAGGGTCGATAAGGCGAGCAAATAGGGCTCAATTCGGGAAATTGGGCGTTGTCGACCCGGCCTTCGCCCAGTTCGACCGACACTGCCGGTGCGGACGTGTATGAACCCTGCGCCGGTGATGCCTGGCCTCTGAATGCGGCAGGCGCACCAGACAATCAAAGGCCTGGGTTCGCCGATCTCGTCAGGGGCCGATTGCGGAGGTTTCGCGGGTATACAGCGCAGACCAGAATGCCAGCACGGCGACAATAATCCCGACCCAGAAAACCCACCAGAACATGACCAGTGGGTGCACCGGGGTCAGGGCGCGCGCGATGCCGAGCAGCACCAGCGCCGCACCGAGAACGACGTTGACCAGATTGAACCATTTCAGCTTGTCATTGCGCCGAGCCCACAACCCCAGCGCAATAATACCGATGCCCGCCGCCATCAGCGGCCAGGCGCTATCGTGCAGCGGGCCGGCAACGAGGATCGCGCAGTAGACCAGCGCGATGCCGAGTGCCGTATTCAGGAGGTTCGGGATCATGAGTGCTGCTCCTCGGGTTCGTGCAGATTTTCGAGAAAGCGCCAGGTCAGCGGTGGAATCGGAAAATACGCAACGAAACTCGCCAGCAGCAAAGCCTTCCACCAGAAATCGAGCGTAGTCAAAGCCAGCATGCCGGTCGTGATTCCCTGCAGCAGATAAGCAACGACGGCGGCGCGCCCGAGCCCGCCGTTCGCGCGCAAGCGGCCGAGGCAGTAAAGCACGCCATAGCAGCCCGCTAGCAATACGAACAGGCCCAACAACAACGAGGTGACGAGCATCTGCGCAGCGCTCATGCCGGGCCTCCCGCTACGCGCGCCTTCAGGTTTTCGGCCGCGCCACGTTTCTTGCCGATGGTGAGCAGGTCCACCATCACGATCACGTAACCGGCCGCGAAGACGAAGCCGAATATCAGGCGCATGACTATGCCCTGTACGAACCACACGTTGGTCTGCCCTTCCATGAAGGCCTGCAGGGTGGAGCCGCCCATGGCCCGCTCATAGAAAGCCTGCGAGATGCCCGAAACCAGCAGTGCCCCCACCATGCCGACGATGCCGATATTGAGCAGAGCAAACGACCATTTCCACGCCGTGCCGTCCAACTGCTGCGCGGCCCGCGCCTTCTGCAATGCGAGGTAGATCACGGCGATGATGCCGCACCCGTAGGCGCCCCAGAAAGCGAAATGGCCGTGTGACACGGTCCATTGCGTGCCATGGGTAAAGAGGTTGATCTGCGGCAGGGTCATCATGAACCCGAAGACGCCGCCACCGATGAAGTTGCCGAATGCTTCGGCCATGACCCAGAAGAACGCAGGCTTGTTGGTCGTCTTCATGCGGTGCGCGCCGGCGTCGTACACCGCGTGCACGACCATGCCCAGCAGCGGCAGCGGCTCGAGCGCGGAGAAAAAGCCGCCGATGCTGAGCCAGTACGAAGGTGTCCCGATCCAGAAGTAATGGTGCCCAAGGCCGAGGATGCCGGTGCCCAGAACCAGCGCGACTTCAATGTAAAGCCAGGTCTCGACGATGCGCCGCGCGGTGCCGAGGAGTTGCATCAGCGCCAGCGCCATGATGCAGCCGATCAGGATTTCCCAGGTGGCCTCGACCCAAAGATGCACCAACCACCACCACCAATACTGGTCCTCCGACATGTTGGTAATCGCAGGAAACGCGATGAGGTACAGGCCAAACAGCGGAATCAGATCCACCATCAGCACGCCCATGACGCCGGTGATCTTTTTGGCCTTGAGTGCGGTCGCGACCACGTTGTAGATGAACACCAACACCACCAGCGTGATGCCGATCGCGGCCCAGCGCGGCGCCTCGACGTACTTGCGTCCCTGGTTGATGAACCAGAGCGACATCTCGGTCGCCGGCCCGTACTGGACGAAAATGAAAACCGCGGCGACCACGGCGACCGCCGCACAAAAGATCCAGAACATGACTTCGGCGAGCTTGACACCCTCGACCTCGCGCTCAAGCTCGATCGGCAGGAACCAGTACACCGCGCCGATGAAGCCCATCAGCAGCCAGATGATCATGGTATCGATGTGCAGCGTCTTGGTGATGCTGAAGTCGAGTTTGTTCAGCAGGAATCCGTCCTGAACGTAGTGGGTGGATGCGAGCAACCCGGCCACGATCATGATGCCGAACAGCGTCATCGCCGCTGCAAAGTACTTGAGCGCCAATTGCTGGGATCGGAACATGTCGTTCTCCTACCTGTTGGTCTGGATGTGGCCGAAATGAATCGGAAAGCCGTTGGTCTCCACCGCCGACATCCATTTGAGATACGCGACGACCGCTTCGGCTTCTTTGCGCGTGATCGCGAGGTTGGGCATCTGCCGGCTCCATGTGGGGAATTTTTCGGGGTTCATCAGGAAAACCGCCATGGCTTCCTCGCGGGTGGCCGATTGTGTCATCGGCATCCACATCTGCTGCCAGGCGGGATCCAGCCAGGCTTTGGTCAGATCCGGCGCGTAATAGGCGCCGTTGCCGAAGAACGTATGGCAGTTCATGCAGTTCCGGCTCTGGATCACGAGCTTGCCCAGGTGCATCGCCTCGTCGGCTTCCGGCGCAGAGTAGCTGCGCCCGAACAGCAGTTGGTCCGCACCGATCACCGGCCGATAGCGGTTGGTCTGGACGTCGAACTCATAACGGATTTCCTTGTTGATGACGGTGTAGGCAGGGACGTTGACGCCACCCGGGCGGATGGTGGCGAGAGTGTCCACTGTGAGGAAGACCAGCACGATCAGCATGACGAGAGTGGAACTGATGGCACCGGCGCGCCAGAAGGCGGGATCTTCAGCGACCATTTATCCTCCCGATTCTTAATTAGTGGTGGGCAAATGAAGCAGGCGAACCGACTCTTGCTGGCCTTTGCGCAATAGTCGGACGAAGCGCGCGAATGGCATTGATCCAGATCAAGGGAACGCGATTCAAGCCACGGCAAACGCCGGGAATCGCGTTCATCCTATGCAGAGCAATCCGCTCCTGATTTGCGTGCCCAGCGAGACGGCGTGGGCGACGCCGTATACGCCGAACGCCATCACTGTCGCTCCGGAGAACATGCGTGCTGTCCTGTTTGCGAGCAGCGAGCGCGATCTCTGCAGCAGGACCGCGGCTGCCATCAGATTGGGCAAGGTGCCTAGACCGAAGGCCAGCATCTGGATCGCTCCATTGAGCGCGCTGCCGCTCAACAGGGCCGTGAACAGAGCCGTATACACCAGCCCGCACGGCAACCAACCCCAGAGCATTCCGAGCGCAAACGCTTTCGATACGGAATCCGCCGGCAGGAAACGACGAGTGAAAGGTTGGATGCGCCGCCACAGGCCGGCGCCCAAATGTTCGAGGCGCGTAATCGGACTGCGAATTCCGGCCAGATACAAACCCAGTGCGATCAGGAGCAGATTCGCCGCGACATAGAGGACGATCTGAACTGGCAACCATTTGTCGAGCATCAGCCCAAGGCTGCCCACGGCTCCGGCGGCGGCGCCAGCGAGCGCATAACTGGCGATGCGTCCCGCGTTGTAGGCAAGATGCATGAGCCAGGACCTGACGTTGCCGGCCGGCTGCCCGGCTACCGCGGCGACGATGCCGCCGCACATGCCGGCGCAATGCACCCCTCCCAGGAATCCGGTCAGCACCGCCGCGCCCAAAATCATCCATGTGACGGTCATGTCAATTCAAGTGCGATGCACCCTTTCAGGGTTTCGTTGACCTGTCGCCCGGCTGTGCGCGTGCCGGCCGCCGTTCGACCGCTTAATATCCGCCCCGGCACGGGCTTCAGATGTATTTTTGGCCATACCCGGGCGCCAGCTTTTGATGCAAATCAAACGCCACTGAATGGCTGCCTTTCGCTGAATCGCCGACGCTCTGTGCCGCCTGGTGCGACTAACGCGATCCGGAACGGCCGGCCGCGCCCTGTGGGCGGTTGAGAGCAGTTGATCCGCATCAACAAGCCGCCTCCGGTTGCCCGCAAAATATTCGCTTGAATCCGGAAAACGCCGACAAACCAAACGACCGGGAACCAAGCAATGCTGTGGGAGACACTGAGCGCTACGCGTGACATCGGGCGGTTGTACGATATCGCTTCCGTTCTACTTCATTACGGCTTCGGCGACGTAGCACGTCGGCTGGGCATAACCGGCGCGCTCGAACGTGTCGGCAGAACCCTGCGCGGTGGTCGCCACCATGCGATAGAGCACATGACGTCGGCTGAGCGGGTGCGGCGCGCCCTGGAGGACATGGGCCCTACCTTCGTCAAGCTCGGCCAGATCCTCTCCACCCGCGTCGACCTGTTTGCACCGGATTGGATCGCAGAGTTTGAGAAGCTGCAGGATCATGCGGCGCCGGTTCCCTTCGACCAGATCCGCGCACAGCTCGCCACGGACCTCGCAGCCGAACCCGATAGCGTGTTCGTCGACCTGGACCCGCTGCCCCTCGCGGCAGGATCAATCGCCCAGGTACATCGCGCCCGATTGCAGGACGGCACGGCCGTGGTCCTGAAAGTCCGGCGTCCTGGAATCGAGTCCGTAGTCGATGCCGACCTGCGCCTGTTGCAGCACCTTGCGGAGCTGGTCGAAAGCGAATGGCCGGCGCTGCAACGCTATCAACCGCGTGCCCTGGTACGCCAGTTCGCCAAATCACTGCGCCGGGAGCTCGACCTCAGGACGGAATGCCGCAACGCCGAGCGCATCGCGGCTAATCTCTCTGCAAACGAAAACATCGTCGTCCCGACGATCTACTGGCAATGGGCCACACAACGGCTGAATGTCCAAATCTATGTGGATGGAATTCCGGGCCGGGAACTGGCCGCCGTCGACGAATCCGGGCTGGACCGGCGTATCCTGGCGCGGCGCGGGGCCAACGCCGTGTTTCAAATGGTGCTCGAAGACGGTTTTTTTCACGCCGATCCGCATCCTGGCAATGTCTTCTACCTGCCGGAAAACCGCCTTGCCTTCATCGATTTCGGCATGGTGGGCCGGCTCTCCCAGGAAAGGCGCGACCAGCTCGCTGACTTGCTCTACAGCTTCGCGCTACGCGACCCGGAGCACGCCGCCGAATTGCTGGTGGACTGGGCGGACAAGGCCGAGGTAGACATGCAAGGCTTGCGCATGGATATCGATAGCTTCATCGATGAATTCCACGGCCTTCCGCTCGAGCAGATCGAAGTGGGCCGCCTGCTCGGGGATCTGACCGCATTGATGCGCGAGCACAGGCTGACCCTCCCGCCCGACCTCGCGCTGTTGTTCAAGGCCGCAATTTCCCTGGAGGGCCTGGGTCGCATGCTCGATCCGGGGTTCGACATGGTCAGCGAAGCGCGGCCGTTCCTGGTGCGAATCGGTCGCCAGCGCCGGTCGCCCCGTGCGCTCGCAAGGCTGGGCGCAAAAAGCCTGCGCGAGGCCGCCGCACTGGCCGCGAGTCTGCCCGGCGAACTGCGCCGGCTGTTGAAAGCGGTGGACAGAGGCTCGGTCACTGTGCACGTCGACGTCTCGCGTCTCGATCGCGTATTCGAGCGCATGGACCGGGCCGTGAGCCGCTTGACGATGGGAATAGTGACTGCGGCGCTGATCATCGGCTCTTCCATCGTCATGACGGTGAAAACGGAATCGACCTGGCTGGGGCTACCCTTGTTCGGGCTGCTGGGATTTCTCGGCGCGGTCGTCTCCGGTATCTGGCTGCTGCTCTCGATCGCACACAGCGGACGCCACGAGTAAACGCCGCCGGCGAGCCGGTCTCCGTATGCCGTCGTGTTCCCACTGAAAAAAATGCCCGGCGCTTGCGCAACCGGGCAATGAGTACCACTCTTTGTAAGAATCTACCCCGCCGTCATGGGCAAGCGGTGATCATGGCAACAGCGGTCACTGCACGACGATCTTGCTCTGGCGGGAGCCGGCCTTCTTCGGCAGCGTAAGTTCCAGCACTCCGTCGGTGTATTTCGCGTCCGCGGCCTTCTCGTCGACGTCCTGCCCGAGGCTGAAACTGCGGGACATGTTGCCGTAGTAGCACTCGCTTCTGATCACGCGATCGCCTTCCTTCTGCTTCTTCTCCTCTTTGACCTCGGCGGAGATGGAAACCACGTCGCCGTCGATATCCACCTTGATGTCTTCCTTTTTCACGCCCGGAATTTCGGCCCGAACGACATACGTACCGTTATTTTCCTTGACGTCCATCTTGATCTGCGGCACCTGCTGCTCGAAGCGTACCGACCGCAGCATGAAGCCTTTGAATAGATCGTCCAGATCCCCGAATGGGTCGTATCGCGTCAGATTTGCCATGCTCATTCTCCTGTCGTCTCAATATTGGTGGCATCTCCACCGGAAGTTGAAACCGTTTCGATGTGGCTGTCGGCCTTGCTGAAACGTTCCCGCAGTTCGGCCTCCGCCTCATACCAGTCGTCCTCGGCCGAACCGCCGTCGAATCCGCGCGCTTCGGCGCGGTAGTAAGCGGCGGTCGCGACCATGTCGTTCCATTCCTCGCCGCTAAACTCGTTGCGCGGATCCTCCGTTGTCCCATGCTTCGAACTGGTGGGAACAGACAAACGTTTTACCGGGCGCTTCGCATGCAGCGTACCTGAGTGCCTCTTTTTTTCTGCGGTTCGTCCTACAGTTCTCATAAGCCATTCTCCGGTCCCTGAGCCGCCCCGAAACAGGTTGACTTAAATGCATCTTAGGCAAACGCCTAGTGCGCTTGTTGACGCAGATCAAGCCAATGCGCCGGAAGCACCGTTTTTCGGCCCTGTTTTGAACATCCCTCCGTGCGAATACGGTTGGCGAAGAGTTGATCTATGCCAAAGCACTTCGGCCGACTCTAGAGCCGGGTGAACGTTGCGGACGATGACGATGAGGGCCTTGTTCGAATGGTGAACGAAAAGGACCGGGACAAGGTCTAGAGTAAAAGACGATGAGGTCGCTGCACGTCGGGGTGTTGAGCCATATCAAAGGCGACGTTGCCTGATATGGTTAGTCTTGCATCTGCCTTTTTGACGTTGAATCCCGGACCTGAGGAAATGACATCGAAATCGACCCGGGCGCAGGCCGGATCCTCCGTGCTGACGATCAACGGCGGCTCGTCGAGCATCAAGTTCGCGCTATATCGGCGGTGCAACCCACCCAGGCGGGAACTGCAGGGCAAGATTGACCGCATCGGTCTGCCAGGAACGTCTCTGACGTTCCATGAGCCGGCCGGCAATCAGCAGGAAACCCGGGGCATCGCCGGTCGGGATCATGCGGCAGCGTCGCAGTTCCTTTACGAGTGGCTGGCGGCGCGAATCGGTTTCGCTTCGATCGGTGCGGTAGGGCATCGCATCGTGAATGGCGGCGCCCGCTACTATGAGCCGCAATCCATCACCGAACTGCTGCTCGATGAACTGCGCCGCATCAGTGCTTACGCTCCGGAGCATTTGCCAGCGGAAATTGCGATGATCGATCTGTTCAGCGAGCGCGTGTCGGACCTGCCGCAGATCGCATGTTTCGACACGGCGTTTCATCGCAACATGCCGCGCGTGGCCAGGATTCTTCCCATTCCGCGGCGTTTCCAGGCGAAGGGCGTCGAGCGCTATGGCTTTCACGGCCTGTCCTATACGTTTCTCATGGAAGAACTCGCGCGCGTGGCCGGTGCCGAGGCAGCACTCGGCAGGGTGGTGCTGGCCCATCTCGGCAACGGCGCAAGCCTCGCCGCGATTCGCGACGGCAAGAGCATCGACACCAGCATGGGGTTCACACCGGCGGCGGGTGTGCCGATGAGCACACGCTCCGGCGATCTGGACCCCGGACTGGTGTCGTACTTCGCGCAAACCGAAAACATGACGGCGCAGCAGTTTCACAGCATGATCAATCACGAATCCGGATTGCTCGGCGTGTCCGAAACGAGTTCGGACCTGCGCGATCTGCTTCGGAGTGAAGACGCCGACATCCGGGCCGCCGAAGCGGTGGCAATGTTCTGCTACCACGTCAAAAAGACAATCGGCGCTTTCGCGGCCGCCCTCGGCGGACTCGACACACTCGTGTTTTCGGGCGGCATCGGCGAGAACTCACCCGAGATCCGCTTGCGTATCTGTGGAGGCCTGGATTTCCTCGGCATTCAGTTCGACGAAATGCTCAACGCCGCTGGCGAGCCGGTCATCTCCGCCGATACCAGCCGCGTGAAAGTTCGAATAATCCGTACCGACGAAGACGTCGTCATCGCCAAGGCAGTCTTCCGGATCCTCGATGCAACTGAAACCGTGCGAACAACCCCACGCTCATGACGCAACCACTCTCCCCGCAGCTTTTACAAGAAATGAATGCCTGGTGGCGGGCGGCAAACTATCTTTCGGTCGGACAGATTTACCTGATGGATAACCCCCTGCTCAGGCAGCCGCTGAAGCTGGAGCACGTGAAGCCGCGACTGCTCGGCCACTGGGGCACCAGCCCTGGACTGAACTTCATCTACGTCCACCTGAATCGCATCATTAAGGAGCACGACCTCGACATTATCTATGTGACCGGCCCTGGGCATGGCGGTCCGGCGCTGGTGGCCAACACTTATCTTGAAGGCACTTACAGCGAGTTCTACCCGGGCATCTCGCAAGACGAGGCCGGGCTGAAGCGCCTGTTCACCCAGTTCTCGTTTCCCGGCGGCATTCCCAGCCATGTGGCGGCGGAGACACCGGGTTCGATCAACGAAGGCGGGGAACTTGGCTATTGCCTTGCGCATGCCTATGGCGCCGCCTTCGATAACCCCGACCTGCTGGTCGCTTGCGTTGTCGGCGACGGCGAAGCGGAAACCGGCGCGCTTGCGGCAAGCTGGCACTCCAACAAATTTCTGAATCCGGTGCGCGATGGTGCGGTGTTGCCGATCCTGCATCTGAACGGCTACAAGATCGCGAGCGCTTCGCTGCTGTCCAGAATCAGCCGGATGGAACTGGAGCAGCTTTTCTGCGGCTACGGTTACAAGCCTTATTTCGTGGAAGGCGACGAGCCGGAAGCAGTCCATCAACTGATGGCCAGGACGCTGGACCGTATCGTCGCGGACATCCGGCAAATCCAGGCCGATGCGCGCAACGGCGGATTTAAGCAACGTCCCGCGTGGCCCATGATTATTTTCCGCACGCCCAAGGGCTGGACCGGGCCCCGGGAAGTCGATGGCCTAAAGACCGAAGGCTCCTGGCGCTCGCACCAGGTTCCGCTCGCCAACCTGCAGAAAGAGCCGAAGCACCTGCAGATGCTGGAACAATGGCTGAAGAGCTACCGTCCGCAGGAGTTGTTCGACGAGACCGGCCAGCTTATCGCCGCAGTGGCCGAGCTGGCACCGAAGGGCAAGCGGCGCATGGGAGCGAACCCACACGCCAACGGTGGCCTGCTGCTGCAGGATCTCGAACTGCCCGATTTCCGCGATTACGCAATTAAGCTTCCAACGCCGGGCAGCGTGACGGCGGAAACTACTCGCCCGCTGGGCGTGTTCCTGCGGGACGTGCTCAAAGCCAACGCGGCACGTGCCAACTTCCGCGTGTTCGGACCGGACGAGACGGCATCGAATCGCCTGGCGGCGGTATTCGAAGCCTCCGATCGGACCTTCACCGGGGAAGTTCTTGAAAGCGACGATCATCTGTCACCGGACGGACGGGTGATGGAAGTGTTGAGCGAGCATCTGTGCCAGGGCTGGCTCGAGGGCTATCTCCTGACCGGGCGGCACGGATTCTTTTCCTGCTACGAGGCCTTCATTCACATAGTCGATTCTATGTTCAACCAGCACGCCAAGTGGTTGAAGGTCTCGCGCGAGATCCCGTGGCGGCGGCCAATTGCCTCGTTGACCTATCTGCTCACTTCGCATGTGTGGCGCCAGGATCACAATGGCTTCAGCCATCAGGATCCGGGTTTCATCGATCATGTGGCGAATAAGAAGTCAGACATCATCCGCATCTATTTGCCGCCGGATGCCAATACGCTACTGTCGGTCGCCGATCATTGCCTGCGCAGCCGCAACTACGTCAATGTCATCGTCGCCGGCAAGCAGCCGGAGCCGCAATGGCTGGACATGGATGCCGCGATCAAACACTGCACGGCCGGACTAAGCATCTGGCGATGGGCCGGCAGCGACTATGATGGCGAACCCGATATCGTCATGGCGTGCGCCGGCGATGTTCCGACGCTTGAGATACTGGCTGCCGTGGAAATATTAAGGGATCACGTCCCCGAGCTTAAGGTGCGCGTGATCAATGTGATCGACCTGATGGCGCTGCAACCGCAAAGCGAGCATCCTCATGGTTTGAACGACGCGGAATTCGACGCGCTGTTTACCAAGGACAAACCAATCGTGTTTGCCTATCACGGCTATCCCACCCTGATCCACAGGCTGACCTATCGCCGAACTAATCACGGCAACATGCATGTCCGCGGCTACAGAGAAGAAGGGACCACCACTACGCCGTTCGACATGACTGTGATCAACGATATCGATCGCTTCCATCTGGTGATGGACGTCATAGCCCGCGTGCCCGGCCTGAGTGCCCGCGCGGGGCATGTGACACAACTCATGCGCGCCAAACTGGCGGAACATCACGAATATATCCGGCGTCACGGCGACGACCTGCCCGGGATCCGCGATTGGAAGTGGGGCGGGCGCTGACCAACAGAGATCCCGGCCACCGCGTGCGAGCTGCAGCCATGATGTCGCTCCTGACAGTGTCACACGCCCGTTTGCCGTTCCCGAGCCGAACCCTCCCGCGGTCAGCACGACCGCGCGCCTGCGGTGATGTGTTTGGCTGTAGTGGGGACAACCAAAGCGGATTGCTGCGATATTCGAGGGGCGACATGGCACCCGGAAAGGAACGACAAGGCCGCACCCAAAACCGCACGACGCTCCTGCACGCCGCACATGGCTGCCACAAGGCAAAGATCTAAGGTGTAGCAGAAGGCTTTGCTGGACCGGGGATTCAACCCCGGCAATGACGGTGGTGTTTTCGGCACGACTACTCAGTCGGCCGTGTTGGCGTTTCAGCGCAGCGAAGGGCTTCTTGCAGACGGCGTTGCCAGGTCACGCACGCTGGCCGCAATGAAACGAATCGCTGCGCCGCAACTTCCCAGCATCCTGGGCGCGAAATTCTGTGGCCGTGGCTATGTGCAACTGACCGGACCTGCAACCCGCGCAACGGGATCGATTACGTGGGATCCAGCTTGAATATTCAACGTTACAAAAAAACACGGGACCGGAGCTTGATCCAGCTGCTTCGATGCAAGTCGCTCTGATTAATCGAACAACGATAAAACCAGTGATGGCTTGACCCAGGTCAAACAGTGTTTCCACCTCCCTGGTTAGATTGCCTTATTGATTAGCAAGCCGGAGATCACGCGCCATGTCCGCCAAGCGACTGCTCTTTCATCATGCCGCGCATGAGAAAGTCAGTATCGGAGTCAACGCCCTAGCCGATGCCGTCAAGGTAACGCTGGGACCCAAGGGCCGCAACGTCCTCCTGCAGCAAAGCTACGGTCCGCCGGTTATCGCGAACTCCGGCGTCGTGGTGGCAAAGGCGATTGAGCTACCCGACCCTTTCGAGAACATGGGCGCGCAGCTGGTGCGCGAAGTCGCTTCCAAGACCTCGGAAGTGGCCGGCGACGGGACCACGACCGCCACGGTGCTGGCACAGGCGATCGTCAACGAAGGCATGAAGTTCGTCGACGCGGGAATGAACCCCATGGACCTTCGCCGCGGCATCGACCAGGCTGTGGCCGCGGCGATCGCCGAATTGAAACGGATTTCCCGTCCCTGCTCGACCGCCACCGAGATCGCACAAGTGGGCAGCATCTCGGCGAACAACGAGCGATCCGTCGGCGACATCGTTTCGCAGGCGATGGACAAGGTGGGCAAGCAGGGCGTAATCACGGTAGAGGACGGATCGGGGCTTGCCAACGAGCTGGAAGTGGTTGAGGGCATGCAGTTCGATCGCGGCTATCTTTCGCCTTACTTCATCAACAGCCCCGAACGACAGGCGGCCATCCTGGAAGACGCTTACGTGCTAATCCACGACAAGAAAATTTCCGCCGTCAAGGAATTGCTCCCCGTCCTCGAAGAAATCACACGCGCTGGCAAACCGCTGCTGATCGTGGCCGAAGACGTGGAAGGCGAAGCACTGGCGACGCTGGTGGTCAACACCATGCGCGGTGTCATCAAGACGTGCGCGGTGAAAGCTCCAGGCTTCGGCGAACGCCGCAAAGCTATGCTCGAGGATATCGCCACCCTGACCGGCGGCACGGTCGTCGCCGAGGAACTCGGTGTGAAGCTCGAGAACGCGAAGCTTGCCGATCTCGGCCGGGTCAAGCGCATCGAGGTGGACAAGGAGAACACCACGCTGATCCACGGAGCCGGCGATCCGAAGGCCATCGACGAGCGCATCTCGCGCATCCGCGCCGAGGCTGAAAAGGCGACCAGCGATTATGATCGGGAAAAACTCGAGGAACGCGCTGCCAAGCTCGCCGGCGGGGTGGCGCTCATCAAGGTGGGCGGCGCCACCGAGACCGAGATGAAGGAACGCAAGGTGCGGGTCGAAGATGCATTGCATGCTACCCGCGCCGCCGTCGAGGAAGGCATCGTCCCCGGAGGCGGTGTTGCGCTGATCCGGGTACGCGCCGCGCTGGCCGGCCTCAAGGGCGAAACCGACGACCAGACCGCAGGCATCCAGATCGTGCTGCGTTCGCTGGAAGAATCGCTGCGGCAGATCGTCGCCAATACTGTGGCGGAGCCTTCGGTGGTACTCGACAAAGTCGCGGAAGGCAGCGGGAGTTACGGCTACAACGCGGCCACAGAACAGTACGGCAACCTGGTGGAAATGGGCGTGATCGATCCTACCAAAGTTACTCGTATTGCGCTGCAGAATGCCGCGTCCGTAGCCGGGCTGATCCTGACCACGGATTGCATGGCGGCCGAGATCCCGCAGAAAGCCGCGGCCGCCCGGCCGGAAGACTTGCAGATGTAGATGGCCGCCGGGCAGGGGTCTGGCGTCCAGGGCATGGCGCTAGCGCGTCCAGCTCACCCGGACCAGATATTCGTCCGGGCTGTATTTAATGACGAGTCCCCCGTTGAAGGCGCGATGCAACGCGTCGCCGATTCGGCGCGCCAGATGCACGTCGGTGGTGGTAACGGTGACTACGCCTTCCTTGTTCTCGATGCCCATGATGCGCTGGAGGGGATGGCCTTGCGCCTCGCGAGCTTCCTCGTTCCGGATCAGCCGCAGTATGTCTTCGCCATGCGCGTCCACGTACGGACCGGCCAGCGTGACGTAACCCGCAGGATTCCGGTCGTTGATCCGGTGGCATGCCGGGCACAAATGCTCGTTGGCCTTCTCCGGGCGGGCGGCCCGTTGCCAGCGTCCCTTGTGATAGATCACGCCGCATTGCGGACAGTAGGCCGGCTCGGCCGGTTTGCTGCGTGCATGATACGGATCATGCGCGACCTCTTCGATCTGTCGGTCGCGACGGGATTTGTCGTGGGCCCGCGGTTCGCGCCCCTTCATTGCTGTTCTCCTGCCTGTTTGCTCGACGCCGGCTGCCCGTTGGCGTGATGCTTCACTTCGCGGCGCATCTTCTGCGCGTGCTCCTCGATCTGTCGGCGCGCCGCATCGAACGCATCGCGCAATGCTACGTAGACATCCTCGTGCTCGCCGCGGTTAATGACCAGTTCGTCGCCCGGCACCTGCAATGCGATGCGCACGTTGAAGAGCCTGCCCTGCTGCTGGTGACGATGCGGTTGCTCGATGCTGACGTGGCAGCGGATCAGCCTCGGAAAAATGGTACCGAGTTTTCCCGCCTTTTCGCGGATCAGGCTCTCGAGCGCCGGTGAATGGGCCACTTCATGAAATATGATCTGCACGGGTGTCTGCATCTTGATCCCGGCTCAGACGAGAACTTTGCGCAATGCGGCCTCGCGTTTGCGTTCCCCGCCGACCATGGACGCCAGTTCGGTCATCTCCTCGGCCAGCAGGGACAGCACGTCATCGGCCGCGACGATGCCGAAGAGATATCCGCCAGCATCCGTGACCACTATGCGTCTCAAGCTGCGGATTTGCATCAACTCCACGACCTCCGCGATTTCCCAGTCCTCCCGTACGGTAACCAGGTCACCGGCCGTGATATCCCCTATCTAGATGACTTCGGGATCGAGGCCCAGCGCCACCACCGCGACGGCAATGTCGCGATCGGTGACGATTCCGGTCGGAATGCGTTTTCCGACCATTTCCTCAACCACCACCACGCTGCCCACGTGATACTCGCGCATTAACTGCGCTGCCGCTTTCACCGTGGCGTCCCGCCTCGCGCAAGCGACATTCCGACTGTAGATTTCACCGATTGGCATGACCATCTCCACCGATTGATAACGATCGTATTCTGCTTCATGCATGCGGTCCCGCCTTGACGCAGATCAAGCGGCGCCAGGGTCGCTGAGCGTCGGAATCAGTCAATGAGGGAGCGACAGGCGCTGCAACAATGGAGTCCAGGTCTGCGGACGCCGCGCATCATCGGCAGGTCGGGAGGCGTCGTAAGCGAACACGAACGCAAGCTCCCCGGCTTGCAGCGGCTCGTGCGTCGCGAGTTGATGTTCGAGCACGGCCAGGTCCGCATCCGATGCATCCTGACCCAGTTGCAGTCGAGCGGCGATGCGCTCGCGCAGAATCTGTTCGCCGACGGTGAAATCCACGATTGAGAACGGGACGCGCGCATTTGCCGCCAAGGCACGGAACATATCCCGATGCCGGCGCTTGAGGAAGGTGGCGTCGACGATCACGCCATGTCCGGATTCGAGGATGGTTCCCGCCAGTTCCAGCAGCCGCTGGTAGGTCGTATCGGTGACGTCGGCGGAGTAAAGGCTGCTCGCAACGGCTGACGTCGGCCGGTCCGTCAACGACCTGCCGTGCATGCGCTTTCTTTCGATGTCAGATCGGATCCGGATCGCGCCGGTCAGTTCAACGAGAGATTGGGACAGCGTGGTCTTGCCGCTCCCTGAAAAGCCGTGCGTAATCGCGATGAAACCAGGACCCGGGCGTGCGCAGCTCCTTGCGAGTTCAAGATGGCGACAGCAGCTTTCCTGCAGGGGTCCAGCGCCTTCACTCCCTGGCTCAAGCTGGCGGGCACGTATGAGACCGATCTTCCCCCGCACCATCGCCCGGTACGCGAAATAATAGGGCAGCACGC
This sequence comes from Betaproteobacteria bacterium, assembly GCA_016194905.1. NCBI lineage: Bacteria > Pseudomonadati > Pseudomonadota > Betaproteobacteria > Betaproteobacteria bacterium. Next base: position 49,145 of record JACQAP010000036.1, on the reverse strand, counting down.
GCAAACCGCCATAGTCGCCGGAGAATTCGAGATAAGTGTTCAGAAATCGCCTGGCGAGGTCCGGTCGATTGGCCGCGTGGAGGTCCATGACCAGGAATGCGACTTCATTCATCACGTCGATCCAGCGCAAGTCCGGGTTGAACTCGATGCAATCGAAGGCCCGCGGCTCACCGTCCAGGAACACGATGTTTCCCAAATGAAGATCGCCATGGCATTCGCGCACCCGGCCTTCGCGTTTGCGATCTGCAAATACCTGGCGCAGGTGCACATGCTGCTGCCGCGTCCAGGTTTCGATGTCGTCCAGAGCCTGCAGATGTACCGTGTGGTCCGGAACAGCACGGATCTGGCTGAAGTTCTGCGCGACGGAGGACAGTATCGCCTCCGGCGTCCCATAACCATCGCCCTCCCGGGAGCGGTGCGAGCAGGCGTGAAACTGCGCCACCAGTACGGCCAGCAAGTCCATGTGGCGCGACGTCAACTCGCCCCGGGCAAGCACCCTGTCGGCCAGTGCCTCCTGCGGGAACTCGAGCATCTTGACCGCATACTCGATGGCCCGCGCGTCGTCGCCCACTCTGGGAGCTTCGCGCGTTCCACCGATGGGCACGACATCGAGGTAGATCCGTGGTGCGAGCCGCGCGTTGAGCCTGAGCTCTTCCCGGCAGAAGAACCGTCTCTTTTCCAGAGTCGTAAAATCAAGAAACCCGAGGTCAACCGACTTCTTGATCTTGTAGGCGAAGGTCCTGGTCAGGACGACGAACGAGATGTGGGTCTCGATGATCGATATGCTCCCGACGCGGTGCGGATAGCAGGCGGGATCGCGCAGCGCCTGAACCAACCTCCTCTGGGCCTCAGAGCCCTGATCAACCGCGCCCTGTCGAGAGTCGAACAGGATTGTCATAAGCATCATCATCCGCCCGCCTCAGCGGCCGAATTTGCGCCAAGTCAAATCTCAACGCTTCGCGCGCGAGGCAGATGCGCCAATGGACATCATCAGGCTCGTGCCGATGTCGATGCCGCCAATGTGATTCCGTCATCACGTGGTGAGGACGGCGGCGCCGGTCAGCGTTCCGGCGCGCAACGAATTCAGTGCGCTATTCGCCTCCGCCAGCGGATACGGTACCGCCGTGGTGCGTACCGGCACGGTCGGCGCAATCGCCAGAAACGCCTCGCCGTCGGCGCGGGTCAGGTTGGCGACCGAAACGATGCGGCGCTCGCCCCATAGCAGCGAATAGGGAAATGCCGGGATATCGCTCATATGGATTCCCGCGCATACGACGATTCCGCCCTTGCCGACGGCTTGCAAGGCCCTCGGAACTAGGTTGCCGACCGGGGCAAAAAGAATTGCCGCATCGAGAAGACCTGCCGGTTGCTCTTCACTGGATCCGGCCCATACGGCCCCCAGGCTCCTGGCAAACTCTTGTGCCGTGGCATCGCCCCCGCGTGTAAACGCAAGGATTTCACGTCCCTCGTGGCACGCGACCTGGGTGATGATGTGCGCGGCCGCACCGAATCCGTAAATTCCCACCCGGCGGGCGGTACCAGTCGCTTGCAACGCTCTGTAGCCGATGAGCCCCGCACACAGCAGCGGAGCGGCTTCCGTATCCGAATACAGGGCAGGCAGCCGGAAGCAAAACCGGACGTCGGCAAGCGTGTACTCGGCAAAGCCTCCGTCAAGCGTATAGCCGGTAAATTGGGCGCGATCGCACAGATTCTCGCGGCCGCTCCGACAATGGCTGCAATCGCCGCATGTCCAACCTAACCAGGGAACGCCTACCCGCTCACCGAGGGTCAACGTGGTGACACGTGGACCAAGCGCCGCCACGGTGCCAACGACTTCATGGCCGGGAACGACGTGCTGTTTGGGATTGGGCAGATCGCCGTCGACGACGTGAAGGTCTGTCCGACACACCCCGCACGCGGACACCTTGATCAGGACCTGATGATCGCCCGGAACGGGGATATCCAGCGTGCGTAGCACCAGAGGGCGGCTCGCCGCATCGAATTGCATCGCACGCATCGTCGCTTGCATATCGGTTGTCTCTCCTGAAGGTCAGGATACTGATCGGCATGCTGGTCAGCCGCCGATCGGTACGACGATGCGCGCCGCTTTACGACTGGCGTAACTCGGATCGATTGTTCGGCCCGGCGGAGGCTTCGGCGTCCGGGACTTTTCCTACCGCCGACGCATGCTCAGTTCGTACGACCAGGCGCTCGACTTCGCAACCCATGACGCTCACCGCCGTTTCAAACTGGTGCGGGGACGCTTTGAAGGCATCGTATGTGACGGTGACGTTGCGCTCGTTCGGCACCATCCTGACTTGCGCGACGCCGCGAATGCAGTTCAGTGCGCTATGCACGCCTCTTGACGCCAAGCCGGAGTCCAGTCCGCTGATTTCCATCTCCACTGCTTGCATCGAGGTATGCATGGCGACCATACCTGTGCCCTTACCGAACCACCAGTACCGGCAGCTTGCTGTGCGTGAGAACCTTGTTCGTCTCGCTCCCCAGCACGATGCCTAGCTTGTATCCGTCGGTGGCGACAAGTATGTGCTTGATGTGCTTGAACATGATTTTTCCTTCCCGTTGGGCTGGCTGGTCGGATGCCGGGAACCGGCCCCTTTTCCTGGAACCGCCATCCGCCACTGCTGCCTGCTTGCCGGATCTAGACGGCACTCAGACGATCCCTGAATTCAGGCGCCACGGTTTTTTTGACTAGCGTGACCGGAACCTTGGTCATATGCAGCACTTTTGCAGAATCCGAGAACAATGGCGCACCGGTGACCCGACCGCGGTCCCGCGTGCTCATGACGATTGAATCGCATTCTAGTTCGCGCTGTTGTTCGAGGATCGTCTCGGCGACGGGCCCGACCGCGTGATGCGAAACGAACGGAAGACCGGCGTCGCGTAGCAGCTTTTCGGCCGGCGCAAGCGCCATGTGACTGCGCTCGTAGTAGTAAGTATCGATGTTTTCCACCGGCGTGTAAACGAGCGTCTCCTCCGGGAAGATCCGCGGCTGGATATTCAACAGATGAACCTCCGCACGCCCCGGGGGATAAGCCTGACGGATCGCCTCCTTCACGGCTTCTAGCGAGTCATCCGAACCATTGACGGGCACCAAAATTCTCTTCATCACAACCTCCTTTTCGACAGCAAACACGGTGCGCCCGATCCGAATCGGCGCCGCACGTTGCATGGTCCATTAAATCGGGATCGGAGATAGCGCAGCTTGATCCACGTCAACTTTTGTTGCAGGCGCTGCAGAACGCGCCTTGAGACGCGGGCTGGCGTTTCTAGGCCCGCACCGCAGCCGCTGGATCGCGCGCGGCGTTCATGCGGCGATAGAACAGGCGCTTGACCATTTCGACGACGAGCAGATAAACCACCACCAGGACGGCAAGGACGACACAGAACCACGGCGCGGGCGTTTCGAATCCGAAATCGCGCGCCCACGGCAGGAAGGGAAAGGCGAACGCGAGCATCACGACTGCGAGAGAGGTCGCGGTCAGCGTGCGGCTGGGCGCGCTGGCGAACGGACTGCCGCGTGTGCGGATGACGAATATCACCAGTACCTGGCTAACCAGGGATTCGATGAACCAGCCGGTATGGAACAACGCCTCGCCGGCATGCATGAGCGCGAACAGGACGTAGAACGTGAGGAAGTCGAACAACGAGCTGACCAGACCGATCACCAGCATGAAGTTGCGGATGAACCGCATATCCCAGACCTGGGGCCTGCAGATCGAATCCTCATCCACGCGGTCCAGCGGTATCGGCACTTCCGAGATGTCGTATAGGATGTTGTTGAGCAGGATCTGCACCGGCAGCATGGGCAGGAAAGGAAGAAAGACCGACGCGGCCGCCATGCTGAACATGTTTCCGAAGTTCGAACTGGTGCCCATCATGATGTACTTGCGCACGTTGGCAAATGTGCGGCGGCCTTCCAGCACGCCGTCGTGCAGGACGCGTAGGTCGTGCCGGGTGAGAATCATGTCGGCCGCTTCCCTGGCCACGTCGGCCGCGCCCTCCACCGACAGGCCGACGTCCGCAGAATGCAGGGCCGGCGCGTCGTTGATCCCGTCGCCGAGATAACCTACCACGTGCCGTCGCGACTTCAGGGCAAGAATGATGCGGTTTTTCTGCGCCGGGGAAACCCGGCAGAAAAGGTTGGCCTGTTCCGCGCGTGCGGCGAGGCCATCGTCGTTTATGCGCTCGATCTCGGCGCCGGTCAGGGTTCCTACAACCGCGATGCCGAGCGTTGCGCAAAGATGCTCAGTGACCAGTTCGCTGTCGCCGGTCAGAATCTTGACCTGCACGCCGCTCGCGGCCAGCGCAGAAAGCGCCGCCACAGCGCTCGGTTTCGGCGGATCGAGAAACACCGCGAAGCCGCCGAATACGAGTTCGGCCTCATCGCCCACCGCGGCGTGCTCATGCGACTTCGGCAGTTCCCGGTAAGCCACGCCGAGCACCCGCTGGCCCTGGTTCTCCAGCGCAGCGAGCTGTCGGCGGGCCAGAACCCGCACCTCTCCATCACATGTGCGCACGCCTCCGGACTCGTCCGCGCGATAATGCGAGCACAGGCGCAACAATTCCTCGGGTGCGCCCTTCACGATCAGAACGCGCACATCGCCTTCGTCCAGCAGCACCGAGACCCGCCTGCGCTCGAAATCGAAGGGGACTTCGTCGACCTTGCGCCACGCGCCGATCGGCGGCGCGGGCCGTTCCAGAATCGCGGCGTCGAGCGGACTTTTGATTCCGGTTTCGAAATGGCTGTTGAGATAAGCGAGCTCGAATACCTTCGGGCTTTGCATGCCCGCGAAGTTCACGTGTCCCTCCAGATGAATCCGTGCTTCGGTCAGCGTGCCGGTCTTGTCCGTGCAGAGCACGTCCATGGCGCCGAGGTTCTGTACTGCGGCCAGGCGCTTGACCACCACGCCCTTGCCCGCGAGGCTCAGCGCGCCCCTGGACAGGGTCACTGAAACCACCATCGGCAGCAGTTCCGGCGTGAGACCGACGGCAAGCGCCAGCGCGAACAGGAAGGATTCGAACAGAGGTCTGTGCAAAGCCGTGTTCACCAGCAGCACGAACAGCACCATCATCAGTGTAAGCCGCATGATGAGCATGCCGAACCGGCGCGTGCCGATCTCGAAGGCGGTCGGAGGTGGCGTGACGTCAAGAGAATGAGCGATCTTCCCCAGAGCCGTACTGCTACCGGTTCGGCAAACAAGCATTCTTCCCGTGCCGCTGATCAAGGAACTGCCCATGAAGAGGGCGTTGCTGTCGCGCATATTTTCCCCGTCTGAGGCGGCGAGGTTTCGCGCGCGCTTTTCCACTGGAAAGGATTCACCGGTCAGGATGGACTGGTTCACGAACAGGTCGCGCCCCTCGACCAGCATTCCGTCCGCCGGTATCAGACTGCCGGCAGCCAGGAGCACAAGATCGCCGGGGACGACGCCGCTCACCCTAATGCGGTGAACCACTCCGCCGCGGACCACGGCGGCGTGCAGTTGCACGGACTTGCGCAGGCGCTCCGATGCGCGGTGCGCCCGGTACTCCTGCGTGAAATCCAGGGTGACGCTCGCCACCACCATGACGACGATGATCACGAAGCTGGCGAGCTGCCCGGTCAGCCCCGCAATCAGGCTCGCTGCAATCAGGATGACGATCAGGGGATTGCCGAAGCGCTTGAGGAATTCCACCGTGAGCGAATGCGCCTCCGTGTCCCGGAACGTATTCGGACCGTAGCGTTTCAGCCGGACGCGTGCCTGTGCAGAACTGAGACCTTCCGGCCCGGTGTCCATACCGTCTTCCGGAGCGGACGGTCCCAGGCACGACCGGTGAACGGAGTCCGGGTTGCTCTTGGCTTTCATGGCGGACCTGAATAAATATGAATTGTCGGCAACGCACCCGCCGCAGCTCCCGCCTCACATCACTTTCGAGTAACTCGCCTGCTGCCGGCCCTCTCGTAGGTAGCGATCGAACACCATGCACACGATCCGCACCAGCAGCCTGCCCTTTGGCGTCACCACGATCGAATCGGACCGCCGTTCCACGAGCCCGTCCTGCTCGATCCGCTTCAAATCCTGCAGTTCCGGCGCGAAGTAACTGCGGAAGTCCAGCAGGTAATCGGACTCAATCGATTCGAAGGACAGCCGGAACTGGCACGCAAGCGCCTGGATGACGGCACGCCGCACCAGATCGTCACTGGTCAGTACGATGCCGCCCGCCACCGGCAAACGTCCGCCATCGAGTGCGGCGTAATAACCATCGAGATCCTTCAGGTTCTGGCTATAAGTGGGTCCGACGCGCCCGATGGCGGAAACGCCGAAGCCCAGCATGTCGCATTCGGGACGCGTCGAGTAGCCCTGGAAGTTGCGCTGCAGACGTCCTTGGCGTTGCGCCACCGCCAAGTCGTCCGCGGGTTTGGCGAAATGATCCATGCCGATGTAGAGATATCCGGCGCCGGTGAGGCGGCCGATCGCCAGCGTCAGAATCTGCAGTTTGGTCTCGGCCGAAGGCAACTCGGCTGCGGCTATGCGCCGCTGCGGCTTGAACCTGGTCGGCAGATGCGCATAGCTGTAAAGTGCGATGCGGTCGGGGTCGAGCGCGAGCACCTGGTCGATTGTCGTATTGAAAGTGTCGAGAGTCTGTTTCGGCAGACCGTAGATCAGGTCCAGGCTCACCGATCTGAAGCCGGCCGCGCGTGCTTCTTCGATCACGCGCTGCGTCACGCTTTCGGGCTGGATGCGATGCACCGCCTTCTGCACCGCCGTGTCGAAATCCTGTATCCCGACGGAAACCCGGTTAAAATCGAGTTCGGCGAGATACGCCATCATGCCCGGCTCAACGCTGCGCGGATCCACTTCGATCGAGCACTCGCAATCGGCGCTGCGATCGAACGGCACATTGATCGCATTGCACAAGGCGCGCATTTCTTCGCGCGCCAGGAAGGTGGGCGTGCCGCCGCCCCAGTGCATCTGGCTGATGCGATGGTCGCCTTCGAGCACACTCCCCACCAGTCCGATTTCCTTCTCGAGGTACTCGACATACTTCGCCGACCTTCCGCGGTCGCGCGTCACCACCTTGCTGCATGCGCAGTAGTAGCAGACGGTACTGCAGAACGGGAGATGGACGTACACCGAGAGCGGTTGGCTTATGGCCCCGTTGTTGCGCCTGGCCAGCCAGTACTTGTACCTGCCTTCGCCGAATGCCTCGACAAAACGGTCCGCGGTGGGGTAAGACGTGTATCTCGGTCCGCTCACATCGTATTTGCGGATCAGCACCGGATCGATCACCAGCTCGGAAGAAGGATGGTTCATCGTTTATATGTTCATCAGTGACATCCCTGCCGCGGCAATTGGATTGAGACTATGCCGAACTCCAGTGTGACGCCTTGATCTGGATCAATCCGGCAGCCCGAAAGGAGGGCAAACTGACAGCGAGCCTGGGCACGGCGGCCGACCCGGACTAACGAAAACCCCTTTATCGAAGGAGGCCCACCGTGGCTTTGAGCAGGCAGCAGTTGGACGAATTGAAACGTATCGTGGCAAGCCGTTGCGTGGCGCTGGCCGCTGAAATTCGTGCGGACGCGTCGCGCGCACGCGACGACTCGGCCGACATGCTCGCGGGAGGGCACCTGGACAGCGGGGATGCACCCGTGGCCGATCAGATCGTCGATCTCGACAATGCGGAACTCTCGCGCGATTTGCGCGAACTTCGGGAGCTCGAAGCCGCCCAGGCCCGGCTCGATACCGGCAGCTACGGAAAATGCGTCGATTGCCACGAGGAGATCGAGTACCGTCGGTTGCGCGCTCAACCTGCGGTTTCGCGCTGCGTCGACTGCCAGCGCATTCATGAAAACACTCACGCCCATCCGGCGATGCCAAAACTCTGAATGAATCGCGCCGCCACCGTTCACCGATGCATACGCGGACGCCTCGTAGTGAGAATTCCCGGGAGCCGGTCGAGCAGGAGCTGCTGGCGAAAGCCTTGGCCACGGCCGCCGATCCCATATTCATTACAGACCATACCGGCCGTATCGTCTGGGTCAATGAAGCGTTCAGCGAACGCAGCGGATACTCCCCACAGGAAGCAGTTGGGCAGACACCGAGCTTCCTGAAATCGGGAAGTCACGATGCATCGTTCTATCGTGAACTCTGGCAAACCATTCTTGCGGGCCGGGTCTGGCGCGGCGAAGTCGTCGAACGGCGCAAGGACGGCAACCTCTACACCGCGGACGAAGTCATTACGCCGCTGCGGGACGACATGGGCACCGTTACCCACTTCGTTGCCATCCAACACGACATTACGTTGCGCAAACAGGAGGCTCAGCGGGAACACTTTCTCGCATACCACGACGCTCTCACCGGCCTGTACAACCGTGTGCTTTTTCTGGATCTCCTGCAGCAGGCCATAGCGCGATCCAAGCACAGCTTGGACCCACTCGCGTTGCTGTTCCTGGATATGGACAACTTCAAGCTGATCAATGACACCTTCGGCCACGAAACAGGCGATCGGCTGCTCATAGCGGTCGCGGAGCGGCTGGGTGCTGCCGTGCGCAAGACCACCGACGCGGTCGCACGGCTGAGCGGGGACGAATTCGCGATACTTCAGACCGGCCTCAACGATCCGCAAGCGGCCCTGTCCCTCGCGCGCAAACTGCTTCACTCCATTTCGCAGCCGTTTCTGCTGGAAGGCCGGAAAGTTCAAACCAGCGTCAGCATCGGCATTGCGATTTATCCCACTGACGGCGAAGGTCCCGACGACCTGTTGAGAAATGCAGACAAAGCCATGTACCTGGCGAAGAGCCGGGGACGCGGCAACTACCAGCTCTACGACCCTACTCTTTGCCATAGCTGACCGTCGCGCACAGTCCTTGATCGATGTCAATGACCGCATCGACCGGACGGGGAAAATCGGCGTGGTATCGCGCACCGAATCCTGTTGTTCACTCACCCCTTTATTTGAAGGAGCACCACCATGGCGAGACGTATCGCGATCATCCTGGGCCACCCTGATGCTCAAGCCAATCATTTCGGACGTGCCCTCGCCGATGCCTACGCGACAGGCGCCGCGCAGGTCGGACATGAGGTCAAGACGTTGACTGTGGCGACGCTCGATTTTTCCCTATTGCGTCGCAAGGAGGACTGGGAAAACGGAACGCCGTCGGAGTCGATTCGACAAGCGCAAGGCATGATCGGGTGGGCCGATCATCTGCTGATCGTCTATCCGCTATGGCTGGGCTCTATGCCCGCGATTCTGAAAGCGTTTCTCGAGCAGGTTTTCCGGCCAGGATTCGCCATCTCGAAATCCGACACAGGCAAGTCCTGGAGGAAATTGCTGTCCGGAAAAACCGCCCGCATTGTCGTGACGATGGGCATGCCGGCATTTCTGTATCGCTGGTATTTTGGCGCGCACAGCCTCAAAAGCCTGAAACGCAACATACTCGGCTTCTGCGGCATCGGCCCCATTAGCGAGAATCTCATCGGCCTGGTCGAAAGCCCGAACGGCGCGAAGCGGGAGAAATGGCTCGGCAAAATGCGCGCGCTGGGCGGCGCGGGCAGATGATTCCCAACTGTTAGTTCAGATCGACCAGTTCCCGGTAGTCGGGCACCTCGCAACGCCAACCTTTGCGCTCTTCAATCCGGTGACGCAATGCGTCCGCCGCCACCGGTTCGCCGTGCGTAACATACGTCTGTCTGGGCCCTGCTTCAAAGTGATCCAGCCATTCGAGTATTTCAGCATAATCCGCATGGGCTGAAACGTTCGACAGGATCTGTACCTCCGCTCGCACCGGCACGTACTGTCCGTGGATCTTCACGCTATCCGCGCCGCTCAGTATGGTTGCGCCGCGCGTGCCCGCCGCCTGGAAACCGGCGAAGAGTATGGTGTTCTTCGGATCCGGCGCAAACGCCTTGAGGTGATGGACGACGCGTCCGCCGGTTGCCATGCCGCTGGCAGCGAGAATGATCATGGGCCCTGATTTGTTATTGAGCTGCTTCGACTCCTCGACGCTGTTGACGATCTTGGCCGTATGGCACATATCTTCGCATTGCTGCGGCGTGAGACGATGCTCCCCCGGATGGTTATGGAAAATGCGTGTGGCATCCGCTGCCATCGGACTATTCAGATAGACGGGGACGTCTGGAATTGCATGGGATGCCTTGAGCAGATGAATGTAGTACAATAGCTCCTGCGCGCGCCCGACTGCAAAGGTCGGGATAACGACCACGCCACGGTTTTTAACAGTCCGGTTGATGATGTCCGCCATTTGCGTTTCGGGGTTTTGCACGCCATGGAGCCGATCGCCATAAGTGGATTCCAGCACGAGGTAATCTGCTTTCACGACGTGCACCGGCGGTTTCATCACGATGTCGTTTGAGCGGCCGAGGTCTCCGGTGAAGACGATCGACTTGCCTTGGTGCGTGAGCCGAACGAAGCAGGAGCCGACGATATGTCCGGAATGCGAGAAACGCAGGCTGATCCCGTCGCCGAGATCGATGTCACGCTCGAGTTCGAACGGTGCAAGCAGTTTCAGACAGCGCTCGGCGTCCTCCTGTGTGTACAAAGGCAGCGCGGCGGAATGCTTGGAGAATCCCTTGCGGTTGGCGTATTCCGCCTCTTCTTCCTGAAGATGTCCCGCGTCGGGCAGCAGGATCTCGCACAAGTCGCGGGTGGCTGTACTGCAATACACCTTGCCCGAGAATCCTTTCTTTGAAAGCAGCGGCAGATAGCCACTGTGGTCGATATGCGCATGCGTGAGAATGACCGCGTCGATCTCTTTTGGATCGATGGGAAGTTTCTCCCAATTTCTCAGGCGGAGCTGCTTCAGGCCCTGGAATAAGCCACAGTCCACGAGAACCCGCTTGGCGTCGGTGGCGATCAGGTACTTGGACCCAGTCACCGTTCCGGTCGCACCAAGAAATGTAAGCTGCATGTTCACTGATCTTGCCGTTTGAAACGGTAGATGGAATCGGTACGTTCCTACGCAACGCGGCGAGAGCGATGTCCTGAGGCTGGTTCCATCGACTTCGAAGCACTAGCGCAACGGCTGAATGTGTTCTTTGCAGCCGACACGAGGAAGGAAAGCCGGCGTGTGTTCTGCATAGCGTGTGTACTCCTCGCCGAAGCGAGCCCTGGCATCGCGTTCCTCGTTGAAAGACAGGCGCGCATACATCATCAACAGGATCGGAAACATGATGAACGTGAGCAGCGTGGGCCATTGCAGCAGAAAGCCGAACATGATGAGCACAAACGCAACGTACTGCGGGTGACGGATGGTGGCATAGGGGCCGCTGGTCGCTAATGTTCCGGCGCATTGTGCCTTGTACAGCACGTCCCATGCGGCGGCGAGCAGCATGAATCCGCCGCCAATGAAGACAAAGCTCAGCAGGTGGAACGGGCCGAAATGCGGATTGGCGCGCCAACCAAACAAGGTTTCGAGGAGATGACCGGCTTCATGGGTCATGAAGTCGACGCCGGGATAGCGACTGCCGAGCCAGCCCGACAGAAGATAGATGGTGAGCGGGAACCCGTACATTTCGGTGAACAATGCAACGATGAAAGCGGAAAACGCCCCGAAGGAGCGCCAGTCGCGCGCGCTTTGCGGCTTCGTAAAGCTGAAAGCGAAGATAATAAACACGAGCGAGTTAATGATTACCAACGGCCAGAGTCCGTAGGCGGGGATTGAATTTGAGTGTTCCATGCTATCTCCGTTTCGACTAATGGGGATGTTCTGCCGGTTCGGCATTCTTTTCGCCCGGCTGCCGCTCGGGCTTGGTATCGCTCCCGCCGTGTCCGCCATGCCGGTGTCCGAACATGTGCAGCAGAGGACACGCGAGCAGGAGCAGATAAGGCAGGACGCCGAAGACATGCGCGCGATGCTCAAGTAGCAGGAAAAAAGCTGCGATTGCAATAAATGCAACGAAAACGTAAGTCATGGGCGATCTGTTCTGCAGGTTGTCATGGTCGTGATTCAAGGTTTTCCCTCCGTGGGGTGCGGTCTCATGCGGGTCCTGGGCGATGGGTGGGAAGGGCTCTGCGCCCTGTGGATGCTGCGTTTCCAGGTGATATGCTCGTATACGCCTCCAATACAGGCCGAACGCAACGAAAGGGGCAAGGAGCGCAATGCGATGAAAGCGATCCAGATCAGCCATACGTAGTGGTATTCGCGCATCACAGTTTCGCGCGCCGCAACCGAAGCGCGTTGGTGACTACGGAGACCGAGCTCATCGCCATGGCGGCGCCGGCAAAGATCGGCGACAGGAGCAAACCGAATAAAGGATAAAGCACGCCTGCTGCGATCGGGATGCCTAGCGCGTTGTAGACGAAGGCGAAGAACAGATTCTGCTTCACGTTGCGCATGGTGGCGCGCGACAGGCGAATCGCCTTGACGATGCCGCGCAGGTCGCCCTTGACGAGCGTCACGCTTCCACTCTCGATCGCCACGTCCGTCCCGGTGCCCATCGCGATGCCCACGTTCGCCTGGGCAAGCGCCGGCGCGTCGTTGATGCCGTCGCCCGCCATTGCGACCGTGCGGCCTTGCGCCTGCAGCGCCTTGACGGCGTCGACCTTCTGCTCGGGCAACACCTCGGCGATCACTTCATCGATGCCAAGCTGTCGGCCGACTGCTTCCGCGGTCTTGCGCGAGTCGCCCGACAGCATCACGACGCGCACGCCTTCGGATTTCAGCGCCCTGATTGCTTCCGGGGTCGTTATCTTGATTGGATCGGCGACAGCGACCACCGCGATTGTGCGTCCGTCCACCGCGGCATAGAGCGCGGTCTTGCCTTGGGTCCTCAGCGCATCGGCCCTGTCGGCGAGCGAAGCAGCTACGGTGCCCTGTGATTCCATGAATCGGCGGCTGCCCACCGCGACCTTCCGGCCGCCGACCTCTCCTCGCACGCCCTGACCGGTGACAGACTCGAATTTCTCAACGGTAGACAAACGCAGGCCGCGGTCTTCCGCGCCTTGGACAATGGCCTGAGCAAGCGGATGTTCACTCGCGCGCTCCAGACTTACGATCAGTGTAAGCGCCTCGCTCTCTGTGATCCCCGGCTCGACGACGAGGTCCACGAGCCGCGGACTGCCGAGCGTAAGCGTGCCTGTTTTGTCCACGACGAGGGTGTCGATCTCGCGCAGCTTCTCCACGGCTTCGGCGTTCCGGAACAGGATTCCGTTGATTGCCCCCTGCCCCATCGCGACCGTGATGGAGATTGGCGTCGCAAGGCCCACCGCACAAGGACAGGCGATGATGAGCACCGCCACCGCATTGACCACCGCATACGCAAGTCTGGGTTCGGGACCGAAGAACCACCAGACCAGCGCGGTCAGGATTGCGATCGCGATAACCGTTTCCACGAAGTACGCGGCTGCGAGATCGGCGAGGCGCTGCACGGGCGCGCGCGTTCGCTGGGCTTGGGCGACCATGTGGACGATCTGCGCGAGCAGCGTGTCGGCACCAACGCGCTCTGCGCGGATGATCAGCGTACCTTTGCCGTTGATCGTCGCGCCGGTCATCCTGTCGCCCGGTTTCTTTGGCACGGCAACCGGTTCGCCCGTAATCATGGATTCGTCCACGTTGGACGACCCATCCACGCAAGTTCCATCGACGGGCACCTTTTCCCCTGGGCGCACACGCAGCTTGTCGCCGACCTGCACGTCGGACAGCGGCACTTCTATCTCCCGTCCGTCAGATTCGACGCGCAACGCCGTGTTGGGCGCGAGCGCCAGGAGCTCGCGGATCGCGCGGCTCGTCTGGCCGATCGCGCGCAACTGCATGACCTCGCCCAGCAGCACCAGCGTGACGATGACCGCGGCTGCCTCGAAGTAGGCACCGACCTGCCCGCTGTCTTCCTGAAATTCCTGCGGGAAAAGTCCGGGCGCAAACACCGCCGCGAGACTGAACAGGTAGGCGAGCGCCACGCCCAGCCCGATCAGCGTGTACATGTTCGGGCTACGGTTCTTGATCGAGAGCGCGAACTTCCGGAAAAACGGCCAGCCTCCCCACAGCGCGACCGGCGTGCCGAGCACGAGCTCGAGGTACATCCGCACGTGCGCGGTCACTCCGAACGGTTCCTTGATCCCGAAATACGGCGCCATCGCGATGACGGCGAGCGGCGCCGTCAGCACGGCGCTGACCCAAAAGCGGCGCGTCATGTTGCGCAGCTCCGCGTCGTCTTCCTTTGCTCCCTCGACGGGCACGAGCGCCATGCCGCACTTGGGGCAGTTGCCTGGTTTGGGGCTGCGGACCTCCGGATGCATCGGGCAGGTGTATTCGGCTGCCGCCGGTGTGGCAGGAACGAGGGGGACGAGCGTCATGCCGCATTTCGGGCAGCCCCCCGGACCGGCCCGCTGGATCTCGGGATGCATGGGGCAGGTGTAGATCGCGCCAGGCTTCACCGCAGTTCCGGAAAGAGCGGCTGCACTACCATGTCCGGGCTGTCCGTGATCGTGACGCGAATGTTCGTGGCGCGGCATATCCATCGACGTACTCTCCGATACTTATGTTCGATTGACCATTCCGTTCAGTGATTCGCGCCGCCGTGGAGAAGATTGTGCAACCACGCGTAGAGCGCGCCAACCAGGAATCCCCACACGACGAAAACGAACAGTGGGTAGACAAACATCAAGAATGTGAAAGGCTCGGCCGTTACGAGCTTGCGAAAATCCAGACCGTGAGACAGAGCGTTCATGAAATCGATCCCGCGTTCCGGCGCAAGCGCGTAGGCGATTGCGCATACGGTGTAGGCGATCGCAAGCGTCACCGCGAGCGTGACGCCGGTTTTCCAGGGATTCATGTTAGCCATAGCATCTCTTTTCCAAGGGTTGAGTTACGATAGTCCTGCCGACAACTTCATCAACCTTGTCCGGCGGTGCGGAAATGCTCTTCGGCATCGCCGGTCATGCGCTGCGTGCACCACCGTGCGTAGTAGCCGCCGAACATTCGACCGAGCCAACGCGGAAGCCCTGCTTCAGGTAGAGCCCAGTCGATAAAGACTCGAAGCAGAGAAGAATTGCCCTGCGGCGTCAGGTCGTAGCCCATCCCGTAATGGCCTATCACGAGGAGTTTTGGCGTGCCCGTGGTCTCCCATACTTTTCGCCGCGGCGGATTTCGTTCCGTGACGATTTCCTCCAGCGAAAGCGCAATCCCGAGCACTCGGCCGCCCATGCGGATCGATGCGCCTACGGCGCGGCCTTGAGAAGCATCCAGCTCGAGCGCCATTCGCGAGCCGGCCATCATCCACGAGGAACGGCTCATGTGGGCCGACAAGAGTTTGGGATCGTCCAAGCGCGAGAAAACGGCCTCGGCCGGAGCGTTCACCACAACGCTGCACTCGAAGTGAAAAGGTAGGACGAGGGACACCGGGTCATTCTTTGAAGCGTCGGCTACAAGCATGTCGCCCCCGACGCCTTATGCGCATGAGTGCGATGCCAGGCACGCACGATCAAGAGTGTCGCGACCGGAACGACGAGCCACTGAAGCAGCGGTGCAAGGCCGATCCCGAAGACAAGCGGCATCCGCGCCGAGTAAGCCCAAGCACCGGCCTGGTAAACGTTGTACCACTCGCTGTACGCCGTGTAGGCGAGCCCAAACATTGTCGCGACTGCCCCGCCCGACCATGGGTGGGAAGAAGGCCAGTCGGCATCTTGGAGAACGAATCCGGCGAGTACGAAAGCCGCCGCGGCAATGATCGCGTCTCCCAGCGTGCAGTGCAGAACCGCATATGCAATGCGCGCCATGCTAGGATCCCTAGCAATCGTGTAAAGGGGCAGTTGCGCGACTTCCCACACGAGATTCAACGCAAGCGATAATCCCGCCCATAGCAATGCGTGCCCGAGCAAGGCTTTTGCTATGCATCTGTTTGCCGTATTCCGCATTGGATACTCGCGGACGGCCTATATGAACAAGAGCCTTCGGAATCACACGCAGGTCATTTTCCGCGTTCCATGTTCTGCTCGGCAGCCTCGTGCTCCATCATCTGCTCCATCATCTTCTGCATCATGTCCATGCGGTCTGCCATCATCTGGTGTTTCTTCATCATCATGCCTCCCATCATGCCGCCCTTATCGGTGCCGTCTCCCGTGGGATTTTCGCCTTTCTCCTTCTTGCCCATCATGTCCTTGCCCATGCCGCGCATCATCTTCATACCTTCACGCATGGATTGCATGTGCTCTTCCATGAGCTTCTGGCGCTCCCTGGGGTCCTCGGTCGACTGGATCTTCGACATCAGATCTTGCATCTTTTTCATTCTTTCCTGAATCTTGTCCATCTTCATTCCGGCAGCCTTGTCGTCCGGCGCGGAGGCAGCTTGCTCCTGGCCGGCGCCCGGATGGTAAGCCGAGTGATCCTCTTCGTCTGCGGCCTGCGCGATGGGTACGGCAAGCATGGAAGCCAGGAAGATCGAAAGCGTGAACGTATTCATTTGAACTCTCCTTTGGATAATCTTGTCAGCGACCGGCCAGGTCGTCGCGCTTATTCAAGTATTCGACCCTCGACAGCTCGCCCTGCGCATAGGCTCGATCCAGCAGTTCGCGCGCGGAAGGCGAACGGTCCTTGAAGCGCTCCGCCAGGGCGAAGTACAAAGAAATGTAACGCCGGTCCGGCCCCGAAGGATTGACCTAAGTCAAGGCTATATCAATGGCGTCCCTATACCGGGCGGCCGATAAGGCTTTGTCTCGGATGCCGGCCGCCACTCTTAGTCCCGCATCAGCCATGCGTAGAGCGGACACCAGCCGACAAGTCCGGTGGCAAGCGGCACCAGGCCGATCAGCCCCGCCCAACGCCAGTTTCCGGAAACAAAAAACACCGTGCCGAGCAGCGCGATTCCAACTGCGATGCGGATGAGGCGATCTGGCGTCTGTACATTGATTGGCATCGGTCGAACCTCGCTGTAAAAAAATTATGTGGAAAATTGGTTTGCATCCCAGGCCGCCTGCGGCTCGCCGCAACGCGATTATCCGCAGCCGCCTTCCTCCCGTTTCGGGCAGCCGGCAGATCGCTGCGTCGGTTCAAGCGGGCATTGGTTGACTTCTGCCGATGTTCTCCGCAAGAAACCGCTCATCGCATTGCTCGCTGCAGTCACCGCCCAGAAGGCGAAAAAACCGATCGAATAAATGGCGGTACGGCTGCCAGCGATCGGTTCGCCGAAAGCGATCAGTTCCTGTGGATCGAACACGGTGAAGAACACCGCATTGGCGAGCGCGGCGACGATGAAGGACGGCCACAGGATCCAGATAAATGTGAGACTTTTCATCCTGCGCTCCTCTGCCGCGCAGAGACGTCATGCGAGATTGCCGTCGAACCCGTGCATAGTCCGCGTCGCATTGTCAGCCCCGCCTCAGCCTCGCGGCTCCAGCACGAACCTGTCATCGGCCGGATTCCAACCCCCGGTCAGGCGCCACTGCCGTTGCACGTCTTCGAGTTCGACGTTCCATCGCACCGCCTTCGCCAGCTGCACGGAGCCCTGATACAGTCCGGGTTGGATCTGTTGTGCGGAAAATTCCCGATCGAGCCCGGATTTCGTGGGATGGATGTAATGCAGGTGCAGTTCTGCCGGCAGCATTTCCCCAGCCATCCGCACGCGCACGAGCGTGCGTTCTTCGTTCAGGACGATCGTTGCGCGATAGCCGCGCAGCGATGCGATGCGATCGCGTTCCAGCACGCGGTTGATCGCCAGGCCTTCCTTGTAGTACTGGTCGACCACCAGCGGGTCCGCATTCCTGAAGGCGATATACAGGGTGGCGAAACCGGCGACGACCGCGATGGCCGGCCCTGTCATCAGGAGCCACGGCCACGGCTCCCGGTACCACGGCATGACTGGATGGATGATCGCGTTCTGGTTCATGACCGGTTCTTTCTTCAGTGGATGACGAAGCTCGCCTTTTCTTCCACTTTGAGCGGCGCGCTGTCGGGATGGGCCGGATCGGTCGCTTCCACGGTAAACAGGATGCGGTTCGAGCCCTTGTTGCCGGATGCGCGCGGCGCTTCCACCCGTACCGGCACCATCAGCGAGGACGCGGGCGCAACGCGAATCGGCCTTGATACACCCTCGATCTCGATGCCGTCGAGCCCGCTTACGCTGATGCGCATATCGCGCTCTATTTCCTGCGTGTTCATGATCTGTAGGCGATAAACGTTCTGGACATCGGCGTCTTCCGCGTCGCGCATGACGTTTCCCCGATCGCGGATGACGTCAACTTTGAGCGGCACGCGCCGGTACAGCGTCACCAGTGTCGAGATGATGATCGCCCACAGGATGGCGCTGTAGATCAGTACACGCGGGCGGAATATGCGCTTCAGCGTCCCCTGCGTCGGCAGATGGTTCTTGAGCGCGTTCTCCGTGGAGTAACGGATCAACCCCTTCGGGTAGCCCATCTTGTCCATCACCTGGTCGCATCCGTCTATGCAAGCGGCGCAGCCGATGCATTCGTATTGCAGGCCGTTACGGATATCGATGCCGGTGGGACAGACCTGCACGCAGATGCCGCAGTCCACGCAGTCGCCCAGACCCTTTGATTTGTGGTCTGCGCTCCTGGCGCGCGTGCCTCTCGGCTCGCCGCGTTCGCGGTCGTAGGTGATGATCAGCGTGTCGGGATCGAACATTACGCTCTGGAAGCGCGCATACGGGCACATGTATTTGCACACCTGCTCGCGCATCCAGCCGGCGTTGCCATAAGTGGCGAAGCCGTAGAACAACATCCAGAACGACTCCCATGGGCCGGTGCTCAGGTTCAGCACTTCATTGCCGAGAGTATGAATCGGCGTGAAGAAACCCACGAACGTGAAGCCGGTCCACAGCGCCAGGGCGATCCACAGGCCGTGCTTGACGCCTTTCAGGCTGAACTTGCGCGCGGACAGCGGCTGCTTGTCGAGTTTCATGCGCGCGAGGCGGTCGCCCTCCACCTTACGCTCGATCCACATGAAGATTTCGGTATAAACCGTCTGCGGGCACGCATAGCCGCACCACAGCCGTCCGGCGACTGCAGTGAACAGGAACAGCGAGTAGGCGCAGATGACCAGCAGAACGGTGAGGTAGACGATGTCCTGCGGCCAGAACACCAGGCCGAAGATATAGAACTTGCGGGCCGCGAGATCGAACAACACCGCCTGCCGCGCGTTCCAGGTCAGCCATGGGCCGCCATAGAACACCAGTTGCGTGAGCAGCACGAAGATCCAGCGCCAGGCGGCGAATGCGCCGTGCACCGCCCGCGGATAGATCTTCTTGCGGACTTCATAAAGCGCCTGCTCCATGGCCTCGGGTGCTGGAACCGGTGTCAGCTTGACGTGCGCCTGCATCTTCACCATCGAAGCTCGCCGAAGGAGGTCACTGGCCGCCGGCCGGATGCGACAAGCCGTACACGTAGGCCGCAACGATATGCACCTTGTCGGGCCCGAGGAATTCGCCCCAGGCCGGCATCACGCCGTTGCGGCCCTTGCCGATGGTTTCGACGAGCGCAGTACTGCTGCCGCCGTAGAGCCAGATCTTGTCGGTCAGATTCGCGGCACCGAGAACCGGGTTGCCCTTGCCCTCGGGCCCATGGCAGGCGACGCAGTTGGCGGCGAATAGCTCCTTGCCGTACGCCGCGCGCAACTCGTCGTGCGCGCCACCCGAAAGCGATATCACGTAGTGCGCGAGATTCCGGGTGCCTTCGTCGCCGACGATCTTGCCCCAGGCCGGCATCATTGCTTTGCGGCCGTTGGTGATGGTGGCCACGATCGTTTCCGGATCCCCGCCGTAGAGCCAGTCCTGGTCCGTCAGATCGGGAAATCCCTTGCCGCCGCGCGCATCCGATGCGTGGCACTGCGCGCAATAGTTTAGGAACAGCCGCTGACCCATTTCGCGCGCCTGCGAATCACGGGCGACATCGGGAATGGACATCGCCGCATATCGGGCGTAGAGCGGCTGGTACGTCTCCCTGGCCTTGGCCTGTTCGGCTTCGTATTCGCCGCGCGAACTCCATTTGAGCAGCCCCGGGAAGCTGCCCAGTCCGGGGTACAGTACGAGGTAAGCCACGCCGAACGCGATCGTGAGGTAGAACAGCCAGATCCACCACCGCGGCAGCGGATTGTTGTACTCCTCGAGGTCTTCGTCCCATACGTGTCCCGTCACGTCGGCCGTGCGCCCCGCTGTAACGCGCTTCGTGGAAAGCGTCCACAGCAGCACGGTACAGGCCAGAACGCTGGCCACGGTGATAACCGAGATGTAGACAGTCCAGAATTCGCCGTTGAAGTCGCTCACTTTTCTCTCCCGTCGCCACGCAGCGAAACCGGCGCATCGTCGTCCTGCAGCACGCTGTGCGCGGCAACGTCGAACCGCGCGCCGCGCCTGCCGCCATAAGCCCACCACACGATGCCCGCAAAAATCAGCAACATCAGGAGGGTCGAGCCGACTCGAAATCCAGTCACCGGGTCCATGATCACTTCACTCCTTTCAGTGCGGTACCGAGGCCTTGCAGATAGGCGATGAGCGCGTCGGCCTCGGTCTTGTCCTTGAGATCATCGCGCGACCTGGCGATGTCCTCTTCCGAGTACGGAACACCGACGCTGCGCAACACTTTCATTTTCGTCTCGATCAGCTCAGCGTCTGCGGTGGCTTGCGCCAGCCAGGGATAGGCGGGCATG
Source organism: Betaproteobacteria bacterium (assembly GCA_016194905.1). Taxonomy (NCBI): domain Bacteria; kingdom Pseudomonadati; phylum Pseudomonadota; class Betaproteobacteria; species Betaproteobacteria bacterium. Next base: position 28,525 of record JACQAP010000036.1, on the reverse strand, counting down.
TTCGACTCGGGCACCAGATCGCGCGGCTGATTCAGATGCTGGCGGTGCCATTCGTCGCTGTAACGGCCGCCCACCCGCGCGAGATCAGGACCGGTACGCTTGCTGCCCCACAGGAACGGATGGTCATAGACGGACTCTCCCGCCACCGAGTAGTGGCCATAGCGCTCCGTCTCGGCGCGCAGCGGCCGGATCATCTGGCTGTGGCAGTTGTTGCAACCTTCGCGGATATAGATGTCACGCCCCGTCAGTTGCAACGCCGTGTAGGGTTTCATGCCGGCCACCGGCTCAGTGGTGGAACGCTGGAAGAAAAGCGGTACGATTTCTACCAGGCCACCGACGCTCACCACCAGGATGACCAGAACGATCAGCCAGGTCATATTCTTCTCGATGAACTCGTGGCCGGATGCGGATTGCGTAGCCATGATTGGTTTTCCCCTGTAAGAATCAGGCGTGGGCGCCGACGGAAGCCAGTACCGGCGCGTCCACCGCCCTGGCACCATGCACCGTCTTCCACGTGTTGTAGGCCATGACGAACATGCCGCCCAGGAACATCACGCCACCCAGCAGGCGGATGGCGTAGAACGGATAGGTCGCCTTGACGCTTTCCACGAAGGTGTAGGTCAGCGTGCCGTCGACGTTCACCGCGCGCCACATCAGACCCTGCATTACGCCCGCAATCCACATCGCCGCGATGTACAACACCACGCCGGTGGTCGCGATCCAGAAGTGCAGCGTGACCAGCCGCATGCTGTACATCTCGATGCGTCCGTACAAACGCGGGATCATGTAGTACAGGCTGCCCACCGAGATCATCGCTACCCAGCCCAGCGCGCCGGAGTGCACGTGCCCGATGGTCCAGTCGGTATAGTGGGACAGGGAGTTGACCGTCTTGATCGACATCATCGGCCCCTCGAAAGTGGACATGCCGTAGAAAGAGAGCGAGGTGATCAGGAACTTGAGGATCGGATCGGTGCGCAGTTTGTGCCACGCGCCCGACAGCGTCATGATGCCGTTGATCATGCCGCCCCAGGAGGGCGCCAGCAGGATCAGCGAAAAGATCATGCCGATCGACTGCGCCCAGTCCGGCAATGCCGTGTAGTGCAGGTGATGCGGGCCCGCCCACATGTAGGTGAATATCAGCGCCCAGAAATGCACGACCGACAGCCGGTAACTGTAAATCGGGCGTCCAGCCTGCTTCGGCACGAAGTAGTACATCATTCCCAGGAAGCCGGCCGTGAGGAAAAATCCCACGGCGTTGTGCCCGTACCACCATTGGACCATTGCATCCTGTGCGCCCGCGTACACGTAGTACGACTTCCACAGGCTCACCGGCACTTCGGCGCTGTTGACGATGTGCAGCAGCGCAACCGTGAGAATGAAAGCACCGAAGAACCAGTTGGCCACATAGATGTGGGGCACCTTGCGCCTGGCGATCGTGCCGAAGAACACCACCGCATACGCCACCCACACCAGCGTGATGAGAATATCGATCGGCCATTCCAGCTCCGCATATTCGTGCGAGGTGGTGATGCCCAGCGGCAGCGTGATTGCGGCCGCCACGATCACCGCCTGCCAGCCCCAGAAAGAAAAGGCGGCCAGCCTGTCGCAGAACAGGCGCGCGTGACAGGTGCGCTGCACGACGTAATAGCTGGTCGCGAAAAGCGCCGAGCCGCCGAAGGCAAACACCACGGCGTTGGTGTGCAATGGACGCAAGCGACCGTACGACAGCCAGGGGATGCCGTAAGTCAGGTCGGGGAACATGAGTTGCGCGGCGAGCAGCACGCCCACGGTCATCCCGACGATCCCCCACACCACCGTCATGATGGCGAACTGCCGGACGACTTTGTAGTTGTAAGTCGTTTGCTCCTGCATACGTGCTCCCTCGAGTTAAGACGAAACCCCAACAGCCGCAATGCAGGCAGGATCAACGCCGATTCAATCCTTTGTTACCTGCCAACGGCAGCGACGCCATGCTAGCCGCGGCAATCCGGACCGGAATTGACATAGATCAAACAGCGACTGCGCCGAATCGATTTTCATGGGCCCATGCCGCCGGGCCCGACCGCGCCGCGGCGTCCGAAGCCCGGAGACGACAGATCATTTCCGCAATTGACTGGACTCGATGGAGCGCTCGGCGCGTCAGGTTGGCGGCGGCGATCCTGATCGTGACGGCCTTTCCCGTTTCGTCAGAAGACCAAAGCCTCGCGCCCGATGTGCTAGTCAGGAATGTTGTCACCGATGTGCTCGCCGCCATCAGAAACACCCCGTCCGGCGACCGCGAGAGCCGCGAAAAGGCCCTCGCGTTCGCGAAGCAGAAGATCCTTCCCCATATCGACTTCGAGCGCATGACGCGGCTCGCAGTGGGCAGGGCCTGGCGTAGTGCGGACGCGCGGCAGCGCGAAGCGCTCGTCGCGCAATTCGGCACCCTGATCACGCGTGTCTACTCGGCCGCGATCGACGCCTACGACGGCCACGAGACGCAGGTCGATTCCCTGCAACTATCCGCCGGGGACAACGACGTCATCGTCCGATCCCGCTTCAAAAAGACGGGGGCGCAGCCGGTCGAGGTGAACTATGCCATGTGGAAGTCCGCGGAAGGCTGGAAGGTGTATGACATCAGCGTGGAGAACGTGAGCCTGGTGATCACCTACCGCTCGCAGTTCGGCGAGGAGATCGCGCGCGGCGGCATCAACGGACTCATCGGGTCCCTGGCGGAAAAGAACCGCGCCGCAACGGCCCCCTCTCCCCGGCCCTCTCCCGCGAGGGGAGAGGGTGTTTTGAGGCCAGAACAGCAATAGACGAGAATTTCCCGTCCATTTTTCTAACATTCATCCACTACTCACGACACGAGCGCTGATTTCGATTTTGACATTACTCCCTCTCCCCTTGCGGGAGAGGGCCGGGGAGAGGGGGGCCGGTGCCGATGGCGCCGTCGGAGCGGGCTTTCAGGTACGCGTAGAGATCGAGGACATGCGGTTTCATGCCGGGATCGGCCAGCCATACCGGCATCTCGACCCGGCCTCGTTCGCTACGCCGCTGCTGCAACACTTCATTGATGACCGATTCGCGCGCAGCATCGTCGGGAGGCCCATCCGGAGATGGGCCCAGAATCCGGTATCGTGCCAGCACCTTGTTCGCGAATTCTGCCTGCGTCATCGTTTTCAGGCTCTGCCTCAGGTCCGGCGCCACGTCGGTACCCGATGCATCCTGCCCATGGCACATGTGGCAGGACAGGTGATAGGTGAACCAGCCGGCGTAAGTACCCCAATCGACTTTCCCGTCGACGACCCGGTACGTGCCGGGCGCCGGACCGGCGTCGCCGGCCCCGAGATTGCCGGCCGGACTCAGGAACAGCGTGCCGGTAATCAGGAGCAAGCTGATCCGAGGGCTGCATATCGACATGATGATCTCCTCCGATTGCCGCGGTGATGCCTGCAGGCTACGCGGACTGTCCAGCATGACTTTGACGGAGATCAATCGAATCGGCGTCAGATGCCCAACAGAAACGGAGCGCGCGCGCAAACGTCGTGGGCTCAGACAGGGAGGATCTGACGCGGGTGTGGATGACGTTCGTTTTCAACTGCATAAGTGCATGCGTGAAGGAGTGAAGGGTGAAGGGCAAAAAACTTGTCGCATCACGGCAATCCACCCCGCGTCCCTTACGGTCGAATACCCAGGCGAAGCCGGGAGTACCCTTTTAGGCCGGTTATGGTCGAAGGACCGGTACCCCCGGAACCCCGCGGGCTCTCCTCGCCTCTCGTTCCTTATCGCCCACCTCTTGTGGGTAATGCCGTCAGTGGGCGTGGCACGGCGATCGAGAAATTGTCCCTGAGCGCCGTGGCGCGCTATTGACTTAGATCAAAATGCGCTCAATTGACCGCGGCATTGCGCTCCTTTGCCCTCAGCATCAGGACAGCTGACCGGGCGCGCCTTCAAGCAGCTCCCGGATGTTTGCCTCGATGACGCGATAGCCGACGTTACCGCTCAGCCGCTGGCGGCCCTCATTGAACAACAGAGTGGGGCTGGCCTGAATGCCGTGAGTGCGGGCCAGATCTAAGTCGCCGCACAGCGCGGCGTGCGCGGATCCGGTGTCTATGATGTTCTGGATCTCGGCGACTGGCAGCTGGATCTTTTCGGCGATCCCGAGCAAGGTCTCGCACTGCGCAACATCAGCGCCTTCCTTGAAGAAGGCTTCGCGTACCGCCCAGGCTGCGGTGGAGAGCGCACCCCGGGGCGCTCTGCCGTCGGATTCAAGCAGCCTGACCGCACACAGGAATAGGTGACTTGGCATCGAGGACTGCGGTGTGGTGCGAACCCAGACCCGGGGATCGAGTGCTACATGCCCGAACTTACCGCACACGGTCCTGACATGCTCGTTGTAGCCCTGCACGCCGCCGCGATCCTTCCAAGACGCCTCCATTTTCTTGGGCACATCCCCGAAGACATGCAGGTAGCGGTACTCCAGCTCCACCGACCCGGCAAAATTTTTTATCAACTCGTCAATACGAATTTGCGAGACGTACGCCCAGACGCAGAGCGTATCCGAAAAATGCATGACTCGAATGGGTTCCATTTTGGAAATCCCAGAGGGCGACACACCAGTGACCGGTTTTGGCCGTTTGCGGATATTGATATTCAGGCAATGCTGGTCAGCTCAAGGCCGAAGCCGAAAAACCCGATCACTTGGCCACCCAATCGCTCAATCACTGCTCTTCCCGCCTCGGCACCAGCTTCACGATCTCGGACCACACTATTCCGGCCGATGCGGCCAGCATGCACAGCAACAGGTCGGCCAAGGCCAGAGCTTCGAATTTGAAGATCCTCTGCATCGGCGGGAGATAGAGCGCGACCGCCAGCCCGCCGAGGGCGCCGCCGACGATCCACCAGAGTGCCCGGTTCGGCATCCGCAGCGTCGCAACGATGCTGCGGCTCTGCGAACGGTTGGAGAGTATCAGTGTGGCGTTGCCCAGCACCAGCGCGGTGAACGCCATCGCCCGCGCACGCTCTTCCGCGAATCCATGCTCCAGCACAAGATAATAGAGCGCCGCGACGGCAATCAGCACGACCATCCCCTGCAGAAACGAATACCAGAGCAAGCGCCCGCCCAGCAAAGGTTCCTGCGGATTTCGCGGCGGACGTCGCATGGTTGCCGGATGGGCAGGCTCGGCTTCGAAGGCGATCGAGCACGCCGGATCGATCACGAACTCCAGAAACACGATGTGCACCGGAGCAAACACCAACGGCCAGCCGAAAAGCAGTGGCAGCAACGCCATGCCCGCGGTCGGCACGTGCACCGCGATCAGATAGCTCATCGCATGGCGGATGTTGTCGTAGATGCGCCGCCCGAGCCGCACGGTCTCGACGATGGACTTGAAGTCGTCTTCCAGCAGCACCAGCGATGCGGCCTCGCGCGCTACGTCGGTGCCGCGTCCGCCCATGGCCACGCCGATGTGCGCCGCTTTGAGCGCCGGGGCGTCGTTCACGCCGTCGCCGGTCATGGCGACGATCTCCCCGTTGGCTTTGAGTACCTCGACAAGTGCCAACTTCTGTTCCGGAACCACCCGTGCGAAGACGCTGACTTCCGCTACGCGTATGCGCAACTGCGCAGCACTCAAGCGCTCGAGCTGCGCACCGGTCAGCACCCCGCCGGGGGACTTCAAGCCGATTTCGTCGGCAATCGACTGTGCCGTTCCCGGGTAGTCCCCGGTGATCATCACCACGCGGATGCCGGCGTCGTAGCACTCCTTGATTGCCTGCGGCACCGTCGGCCTTACCGGGTCCGCGAGTGCGATGAGTCCGAGAAACTTGAACGAGAATTCCGTGGGGCGGGCGGGAAACTCGCCGCCGTGAAAACGCGCCTCCGCCACACCGAGCACCCTGCGTCCACGCGATGCGATATGCGCGGTCTGGTGCAGTATGCCGGCCTGCAGCGCCGTGTCCGCCTTGCATAGCTTCGCGATTGCCTCGGGCGCCCCCTTGGCAGCGACGACGACCTCGCCACCATCCACCCTCTGCCAGCAGTGCGTGACCGCCAGCAAGTCGCGCGTGAGGTCGTACTCCTTCACCAGCCGCCAATGCTCGCGCATGCGCACGGTTTCGGCGTCGTGCTCGATCGCGTAGCCAACGATCGCCCGTTCCATCGGATCAAACGGACTGAGCTCGCACGCCAGCGCAGCGTAATGCGCCACCGGCCGCACGTTCGCCGGCAAAGCACCGCGCGCGGCATCGTGATGGTGGCCCGCGACCGCGAGTTCCGCCACCGCCATGCGGTTTTCGGTGAGCGTGCCGGTCTTGTCCACGCACAGCACGGTCGCCGAGCCAAGCGTCTCGATCGCCGGCATGCGCCGGGTCAGAACCTTGTTCTGAGAGATGCGCCAGGCGCCTAGTGCGAGGAAAACCGTAAGCACCACCGGGAACTCCTCCGGCAGCACCGCCATCGCCAGCGTAATGCCGGCCAGCAATCCCGCCAGCCAGTCGCCGCGCAACGTCCCATAGAGCACCACTACGGCAAAACACAGCAGCAGCCCGATCGCGGCGAAAATCCGCACGATGCGCGCCGTCTGGATCTGCAGCGGTGTGTCCTGAACTTCCAGCGTCTCGAGCGCCTTGCCGATGCGGCCGATCTGCGTCTGCCCACCGGTCGCCAGAATGCGCGCCTTTCCGTACCCCTGGACCACCAGCGCGCCGGAGAACACGAACGGCTGCGCATCGCCGCCCGGATTCGCCATCTCGCGTACTTCCGAAGCCGCTGTCCGTTTGGAGACCGGCAAGGATTCCCCGGTGAGAAGGGATTCGTCGGCGCTGAACTCATTGCAGTCGACCAACACGCCGTCGGCCGGCACGCGATCGCCTTCGTGCAGCAGCACCAGATCACCGGGCACGACCTCGCGCCCGGCGATGCGCTTTTCCTCGCCTCCGCGCACCACCAGGGCGCGCGGACTGGACAGATCGCGCAGCGCCTCCAGAGCGCGCTCGGTCTTGCGTTCCTGGTAGATGGTGATGCCCATCACCACGAACACGGACACCAGCAGGATCAGCGCTTCGTGAAGATCGCCGAGGGCAAGGTAAATGGTGCCGCCAGCAACCAGTAGCAGCAGCATCGGTTCACGCACGACTTCCAGTGCAATGCGCAGCACGTCCCGGCGCTTCGCCGAAGGCAATTCGTTGGGGCCGTGTCGGGCCAGGCGACGCGCGGCCTCTGCTTCGCTCAAGCCGGTTTCGCTCAGACCGGTTGCAACAGGCTGCGGGGATACCGTCGCCGCGTTCACTTCACCAGAGTGACGGGGAGTTCCGACCGATGCATGACCTGCAACGCAGTGGAGCCCACGATGACATTTGCCAGGGCACCCAGGCCGCGCGTTCCCATCACGATCCGCGTGCATCCCCGGTGCAACGCCTCCCTAACAATGATCTCCCCCGCGTGCCCGATCTGAATGTCCTCGTTGAAGACCAAGCCCGCCGCCTGCAACGCTTTTTTCGCGGCGCCCAGCGCGTCCTGGCCTTCTGCGCGACAGTATGCGTCGATCGTCTCCTGGGAAACGAAGCGCCGTACATTTCCCGAGGCGATCGGAATCTGGACATTGAGCAGCCGCACCTCGACGGGAATGCGCGCATCCCGCAGCGCGCACACGTACTCGACCGCTCTGGCGGCTGGTTGCGAGCCGTCGACCGGCAGCAGGACTCGATGGATCCCTTCTCCGTCGCCAAGTTGGAGTTCGGACGTGGCGAAGGGATTGGGAACGACCGTGATCGGCACAGGAGACAGATGCACGATATTGGAGGCCACGGATCCGAGCGCAAGACTGTCCAGCGCGCTCATGCCGCGGCTGCCCACCACCACCTCGTCGCAGGCCAGGGACCGGATCAAGTCGACTATGCTGGCTGCCGGATTGCCCAGTTCACTATGGAACCGGTAGGCGATGCCGGCCGCATCGAGCACCCGGCGCGCCCCGGCGGTCTCCGCGCCTGCCTGGAGCAGCAGATCCTGTTGCGGGGACGTGAGCAAGGCCGCGATGCGCGGTGTCAGCACATAGACAAGATGGACTTCGCACGGTCTCAGGCCTGCGGCGCGCCGCGCCAGATATTCGACGGCGCGATTCGCGTGGGTGGAACCGTCGACTGCCAGCAGAAATTTATATGGGGTTGCGCCCGCCATCGTAGGGCCCTCAGGATTGCACGATCTTGTGCGTGCAATTCTACGCGACGCGACGCGGCGGCCGTTGATTTGCGTCAAACCGCCGGTTCGGATTCCCGAAGACCGGCTTCGTTACCGTGGATCGTCGTCATCCTGCAAAATGCAGTGGGCCGGCCCTTCGAGGTCGTCGAACTGCCCACTGCCGAGCGACCACCAGAATACCCAACCGATGAGGAACACCAGCACAACCGAGAGCGGGATCAGGAGGTAGAGAATGTCCATGTTAGAGGTGAGTGGTGAGGGGTGAGGAGTGAGGAGCGAGTAAACGCACCGAAGATTCCTTACCCGCTCGCCTCCCGCCTCCCGCCTCCCGCCTCTCGCCTCACTTCGCGAACGCGCAAGGCATTGAGCACCACGATCAGTGAGCTGGCCCCCATGCCGATGCCCGCCAGCCACGGCGTGAACAGGCCGGCGGCGGCGAAGGACAACGCGACGACGTTGTAGGCCGTCGCCCAGACCAGGTTCTGCCGTACGATGCGCCGGGCTTGCGCGGCAATGCCAATCGCCTCGATCAGGCCTTGCAGACGTCCCGACAGCAGCACGATGTCCGCGTGCGCCTGGGTAAGCAACGCGCCGCTGCCCATCGCTATCGACAACTGCGCCTGCGCGAGCACCGGCGCGTCGTTCACTCCGTCGCCCACCATCCCTACCACCGCGCCCTGCTGCTGCATGGCCAGCATGCGCGCCTGCTTGTCCAGAGGCAGCAACCCGGCCTCGTAAGCATCGACGCCGAGTTGGCGGGCCACGGTGCCGACTGCGGGAGTGGCATCTCCGCTCCAGATCAGCACATGCTTGCCGTCGGCTTGCAGCCGTTGCACGACGGACTCCGCCTCCGGCCGCAGTTGGTCCATCAGGTCGAAGCAGGCAAGCCATCGATCGTCGCAACCCAGCCACACACGCGTGGCGCCCGCGCAGTCCGGCTCGGTGGAGTGCAGCGCGCCGGCGATCTCGGCAACGAACGGCAAACTACCCAAGCGATGGCGCAGGCCATCGACGCTGCCCTCGATGCCCGAGCCGGGGACATTTCGAATCGCAGAGGCCACCACCGCGCTGGCACTCGTTGCGGCCGCCGCAAGCGCTGTCGCGATGGGATGCTCGGAATCGCGCTCCAGCGCTGCCGCAATGGCCAGCGCCCTGTCCAATTCGACGCCACGCCGAGACATTGCAGCCACAAGGCTGAAGCGGCCTTCGGTCAATGTGCCGGTCTTGTCGAATACCACATGCGTCACGCCGGCCAGCGCCTCGATCGCATTCGCGCGCACGATCACCACACCGCGACGCGCAAGACGCCCTACCGCCACGGTCATCACCGTCGGCGTGGCTAGCGACAGCGCACAGGGGCAACTCACCACCAGCACGGCCACCGCGACCCATAGTGCGCGGGATGCGTCGACCCAGAGCCAAAGCATTGCGGCTGCGGTGGCGAAGATCAGCACGCCGACCACGAAGCGGCTCGCCACTCGCTCGGTGAGTTCTGCGATCCTCGGCCGCTGCGTGCTGGCGCGCTCTGCCAGCCGGCGCACACCCGACACGCACGTATCCTCGCCCACGTGAGTGATGCGCACAACCACCGGACTCAGCCGGTTGAACGATCCGGCACTGATCCTTTCGCCGCTGCGCTTGCGCACCGGGGTACTCTCCCCGGTGAGCAACGACTCGTCGCATTCCGTGTCGCCCTGGACGACGTTGCCATCCCCCGGAAAATTCTCCCCGGCGCGCACCAGGACCAGATCGCAGGCGCGTAGCGATATCGCGGAAATTTCCTCCGTCTCCATGCCGCGCGCAAAGTCGCGCAGGCGATGCGCCGCGAGCGGCAGCGCCTTGTCGAGGTATTCGAGATTCGCGGCCGCCTTCTGCCGCGCCCGCATCTCGAACCAGCGTGCGCACAGCAGGAAGAAGACGAACATGGTGATGGAGTCGTAATACACTTCCGTCCCGCGCGTGAACGTGGCGTACAGGCTGGCGCCGAAGGCGACGCCGATGCCGAGTGCGACGGGTACGTCCATTCCCGGTTTGCGCCGCCGCAGATCGCGCCAGGCGCCACGAAAAAACGGCGCGGCGGAGAAAAACACCACCGGCACGGTCAGCAACAGACTGGCCAGCCGCATCAGCAGCCGGACGTCTTCGCTCATGCTGCCTTCGTCCGCGAGATAGGCGGGCAAGGCGTACATCATCACTTGCATCATGCCGAAACCGGCAACGAAGAGTTGCCACAAGGCCGCGCGCGTTTCGCGACGTCGGGCTTGCTCGGCGTTCGCTGAAGTCGCCGGCCAGGCGCGATAACCGATCGATTCGACCTGTCCGAGGATTGCGGACAAACGGATGCGCGAATCGTCCCAGCGCACGTGCGCGCGTCGCGTCGCGTAGTTGATTTCGGCAGATAGCACGCCGGGCAGTCCTGCTAGATGGCGCTCGTTGAGCCACACGCAGGCGGCGCAGGTGATTCCTTCGAGGATCAATGTCGTCTCGCGCTCGTGACCGCCGAGCGAGCGCGCAAAGCCGGACTGCACTTCCGGCCGGTCGTATATCCGTAAAGCGGCTTGCGCCGCCCGCTGCTCCGCGCGCAGAGCATAGGCCGTGCGCGAACCGTAGTACGAGGACAGTCCGCCCTGCACGATCGCTTCCGCCACCGCTTTGCAACCGGGGCAGCACATGATCCGCCGCTGCCCATCGACCAGCGCGACACAGGTGCCTCCCGCGGCAACTGGCAATCCGCAATGAAAACACGAAGCCTCGGCTGTCATCTCATGGTTTCGGTATCTTGAATACCGCTTCGCCTGGACGGATACGGCAAGCGGCGGAGCGTCGTCAGCGCACCACCAGCACCGGTATATGCGAGCGCAGGAGTACGTGATTGGTCTCACTTCCGAGCAACAGGCGCACAAGGCCACGGCGACCGCGCGAAGCCATGACGATCAGTTCGCATTTCTCCTTTTTTGCCACTCGGATGATCGAATCGGCAGGATACGGATCGACGACATCGATGCCCTTGAACGTGACACCCGCCTTTATCGCGATCGTCTCGATCTTCGCCAGATATCTTTTCGCGGCGGCGATGCCCGGCTTTTCGATCAGCTCATTGGTTTTCTTGGGAAGCACGATCGGCGGTTTGTAGGGCAGCATTACCGGCGCACGCGCATGGAATCCGACCACCGACGCGCCGAGAGATCGTGCCAGCGCGACACCTTCTTCGATTGCCTTGCCGGAAAGTCGCGAGCCATCCGTCGCGATAAGAATTCGTCGATACATGTCTATCTCCTCCCGACAAAAGCATGAGGTTCAATTGGCAAAAGTGCTTTCATAGTCCTGCAATGCGGGTTTACGCGGCCATCTGCGACAGCGACACGGCCCGCGGCGCAACCCGCGGAGACAACGGATCCTTTCTATCGAACTCTCGGACAGACTCAGTTCCGGCAGCCGGTTATCAGCGCACCACCAGTACCGGCATGCGCGAGCGCGTGAGGACGTGATTGGTTTCGCTTCCCAGCAACAGGCGCGAAATGCCGCGGCGACCATGCGAAGCCATGACGATCAGTTCGCATTTCTCCTTTTTCGCAACCCTGACGATCGAATCGGCGGGAGACGGATCGACGATTTGGACGCCCTTGAACGCGACCCCCGCCTTTTTCGCGATCGCTTCGATCCTCGTCAGATATCTCTTGGCGGCGTCGATGCCCTGCTTCTCCATCAACTTTTCGGTTTTCTCGGGAAGCACGATCGCCGGCTCGGCGTAGTAGGGCAGCATCACCGGCGGACGCGCATGGAACCCGACTATCGACGCGCCGACCGAACGTGCCAGCGCGACACCTTCTTCGATCGCCTTGCGGGACAGGCGCGAGCCATCCGTCGCGATGAGAATACGTCGATACATGGTTGTCTCCTCCTGACTAGAGATGAGTGAACTTCAATCGGTAAAAGCGACTGCCGTCGTTTGGCAGCGCCGGTTCAGGCGGCCATCGGCGACCAGGACACCGCCCGCGACGCAACCCGCGCAGACGAAGACATCGAGCCGACCGCCCCCTCATGGCGGGTGCGGCGCGCAAGATCCTTGGCGGCCGGCGATTCAAGCTTGCGCCGCAGCCCTTCCACGTCGTTCAACACCATCTCGCGGCGACTGACATCCATCACGCCCGAAGCGGCGAACGCCGACAGCGCCCGGCTGACCGTCTCGAGTTTTATGCCGAGATAGCTGCCCAGTTCCTGGCGCGTCATGCGCAGGACGAAAGAGGACTTCGAGCAACCCAGGCGTCCGAAGCGCTCCGACAGGTCGAGCAGGAAGGCGGCGACGCGTGCTTCCGCGTTGAGCATCCCCAGCAGCCGGACCATGTTCTGCCTGTGCACCAGCTCGCGGTTGAAGATGGAGTAGATGAGGCGCTCGATACCGGGGATACGGTGTGCAAGCCCGGCAATGCGCGCGAAGGGCACGATGATGACGTGACAGGACTCCAGCGCGATTGCATCCGCTGTGTAGTGCCCCTGGTCGAAGCCGTCGAGACCGATGGCGTCTCCGCGCATCGGGAAGGCCAGCACCTGCTCGTTGCCGGTCCCGTCGAAACTGACTGTCTTGAGGAACCCGGATCGCACGACATACAAGGCGTCGAATTCGTCCCCGGCCCGGCAAAGCGTCTCGCCCGGCTGAAGACGCCGGACTGGGAATTCGACGTCGGTCATGCCTGTGGGAACGTCGATCGGGACGCCGAGCATGGCCGCCACTTCCGAGAGGCTGACCATCGACCGGTTGTGAGGCACGGCCGCGTGCGGGGAAACAAGCGGGGTTGCGGTCCCGTTGGTCGATTCGGTGCTAACAAATTCCGAGTCGTACATCGCTCTCTCCTTTATGAGTGGTATGCAGTCGGGCCTTCGTTCAAGCGACCGGTCGATCTCCGGCCGCATCGAGCCACCTGCGCAGGATTCCGGGAACAAGGCCGAATTCCTGGGATTTGTCGAGACAGAATTCCGCACCGGCCGAAAGGCTTGCTTGGCGGTATTGCGGGGTAGCGAAGTTGGTGAGCACGATCACGCGCAGTTGCGGGCGGGACTGTTTCAGGCGAGCCAGGCCATCGAGATCGACACCCGCGATGGGCCGCAGACCTAGCAGCAGCGTGTCCGCGGGGCCGCGCAGTATGTCGTCGATTGCTTCGCTCACCGCATCCGCCTCCCCGATCACGTTGATGCCGGCAACCCTCCGAACCATCGAAACGAGCCGCTTTCTGATTTCGGGTGAGCCTTCCACCACGAAGATATTCATTGGGTTGCCGCCAGCTTTATGCATGTCTCGCAGTTTGGAGAGACGAGCACAGCCGCACCATCGGCGGACGCTGATTCTGTCAGCTGGGAAAATCCGGTCTGACATCGGAATATTCCTATCGGGGAGGCGCCGGCAGGCGTCCTCCCCCTCAACACTGGACGAAACACGACCGCAGAAGCCGTACGGCCGCTTTTAGGAAAACTCCTACTCGGAAAGGGAAGGGGCGGGAACCCGCTTGCTTCTAGGTCTGGGAATCCAGAAGGCTGTGCTCGAGCGCGTAGCGGACCAGCTCGGCGATCGAACCGAGCTTCATCTTTTCCAGAATATGGGTCTTGTGCGTACTCGCCGTCTTGACGCTCAGGCTGAGGCGCTCCGCGATACCGGTCACGGATTCTCCCTTGGCCAGCATCAGGAAAATTTCGAACTCGCGATCGGTGAGCCGCTTGTGGGGCAACCCGCCGTCTGGTGACTGCAGCCCACGAGCCAGCGCTTCCGCGACCGCGGGCGTAATGAACAGTCCCCCGGAGGCGACCTTGCGAATGGCGGCGGTCAGCTGGGTCGCCGCGGTGTCCTTGGTAAGATATCCAGACGCGCCGGCGCGAATCGCCCGTACCGCGTACTGCTGTTCGGCGTGCATCGAAAGCACAAGCACGCTCAACTCAGGACGTTCCTCCTTCACCCGCTTCAGCAACTCTATTCCGCTGCGACCCGGCATCGAGAGATCGAGCAGCAGCACTTCGAAACCGCCGGCCCGCACCGCGGCCATCACCTCGTTGCCGTCACTCGCCTCTCCCATGACGACGAATGTCGGGTCGGCCGCGAGGATGCGGCGCAGTCCCTCGCGCACGATTGCGTGGTCATCGGCGACAAGAATTCGCGTGGTCATGCATTCTCCCGGCTGGCCGTGATCGGCATCGGCAGGCGGGCCGACACGGTGGTACCCCCGGAGGGTTCGCTAACGATGCTCAACACCCCGCCGAGAAGCAATATGCGCTCTCGTATGCCCCGCAAACCGAACGAACCGGGTTTCGCGCGTGCATCGGATTTCATTCCGACGCCATTGTCGGCGATGGTGAGCACCGCATCGCCGCCTGCGCGCATCAGCCGCACTGCGACGCGGGTCGCCCGCGCATGGCGCGCGACGTTGGTCAGCGATTCCTGCATGACCCGAAACAGCGTCGACGCATGCGGTTCGCCGAGATCGGCGCAGGACGGATCGATTTTCAGTTCGAAGGCAATGCCCGCGCGCTGGGCCAGGCTTTCGATCAACCACTCCGCCGCCGCGCCAAGACCCAGATCGTCGAGCACGAGCGGGCGCAAATCGCTCGAAATCCTACGCGTGGTGGCAACCGTCGAATCGAGCAGCCTATTCATGGAAGCCACATGTTCCGCGAGATCGGCACGGTCTTGGGGGATTTTTCCGCTGAACAGCTCCACGTCCATCTTGAGCGCGGTCAGGACCTGTCCGAGTTCATCGTGCAGTTCGCGGGCGATCCGGGTACGCTCGGTTTCGCGTACCTCGATCATTGCCAGCGAGAGTTCGTGGAGTTCGTCGTTTGCACGCCGGATTTCCTCCTCCGCCCGGGTGCGCTCCGTAATGTCGTGCAGGATCACCGTGAGCAGCTTCTGGTCGCCGACGACCGCCTGGGAGATCGATGCCTCGATCGGAAATTCCGTCCCATCGGCCCGCAATGCCAGCAGTATCGACCGGACGCCCATGCGCCTGGATGTTTCTCCGGTGCGGGAGAAGTGATCGACGTGCGCACGGTGACTTGCACGCATGCGTTGCGGAATGAATCGATCGAGCGACCCCCCCGTTGCCTCGGCAACGCCGCAACCGAACATCTTCTCGGCCGCAGCGTTGAACAGCACGATATGCTGATCGGAATCGACGGTAATGATCGCATCCATCGCCGACTGCACGATTGCATTGAGTCGCAGCTCGCCCGCCCTTACCTGCTCGCGCGCCCGTTCAAGTTCGTGCGCGGCGGTCATGCGTTCGGTAATGTCGCGGATGATCACCGTGAGCAGCTTCTGGCCGCCGGCCTTGGCCAGCGAAATCGATGCTTCGATTGGAAACTCGGCGCCGTCGGCACGCAGTGCCCACAATGCGGACTGCAGGCCCATGCGCCGTGACGTATTGCCGGTGCGCGCGAAGCGCTCGACGTGGGCGCTGTGCGCGGCGCGGAACCGCTCGGGAATGAAACGGTCGAGCGGCTCGCCGATGGCTTCGGATCTGCTGCAGCCGAACATTTGTTCCGCGGCATCGTTGAACAGGACGATGCGCTTCCCGGAATCGACGGTAATGATTGCGTCCATCGCCGACTGGACAATGGCCTCGAACCGGGCCTTGTCGTCGAGCAAACGCGCAGAGCGCGCCGCAACGACCAACGCTACGCCGAGCGCGACGATCGCGCAGCCAAACCACCAGATCGGTGCATTCCCCGGGATGGCCGCCGAAGCCGATGCCTGCTGGGCCCAGGCGAACCCGGTCATGCCCCCGCAACCGACGCAGAAAGCAGCTACAGAAGAACAGCGTCTGCGCATAAACGCGACAAGAAAGAGGAAACCGCTATTTTCCGGCTTTGTTCCCCGGGCGCAAATTTTTCCAGGATCATGTCCCGGGAATACCGTCGTCGCGTCTGCTGCGCCGCGTCCGGCCAGGCCCCGATCGGGGAAACCAACCCATGTCCAACAAGACGCGACCATCCCCTCATCATCTTGATCCAGATCAAACTCCTTCGATGCGGAAATCGTAGACTGGCCTGCATGGGAACGTGGGATGACCTTTGCGGTATCGGAACCCGTTCCAGTCTAAGAGAGAGCCACATATGTTCAATTCGCCATTGGGATGGTGCGCCGTCGTTGGAAAATGGGTAGCCTTGGACGAAGGTATATCGGCGTGCATGCGCCTGCAACGCTGCAACATGGCCGTCTGTCCGATGGCTCATGTCTTCTCGCCCGATCATCCGAAGCCCGCATGGGGCGGCGAACAAACTGCCAGACCCGACGTCTCGTGAGCCTGGTGCGGGCGACGTCAAGGCGCTGGCCAGTTTCTGCAAAAGGGTACTGAATCGGCAGCGAACAGCACCGCGTGGGTTGCGGCCTCAGATTTGGCGACCGAGTTCCAACTCTATCCTGATCGTTCTCCCGGCATCGGGCAGATTGCGGAATCCAAGCGCTGCCGCCACATCGAGCATGCGTTGATTGCCTGGCAATACGTCGCCGAAAAGCTGCACCGTGCCGCGCTGGCGGCAGTAGGCAATGAGCCGGAGAAGCAGCACACGGTCCAGCCCCGTTTCCGACCAATCCGGACGCACCAGGACGGAGAATTCCGCACGCAGGTTGCCGGGTTCGGTCAAAGCCCGCACTTCCGCCACCAACTCGCCTTGGCAAACAGCGATGAGTGCCATCTCGCGGTCGTAGTCGATCTGCGTAAATCGCGCGAGCTGCGAATGCGGTAACTCGCGCGCCAGGTGAAAGAAGCGGAAGTAGGGGTCCTCGGCTGCCGATCTGGAGATGAACGCCTTGAAGTCGGCCTCATCCTCCGGGCGGATGGGCCTGACCAACACCTGCCGCCCCGCCACCTCCACCCGCTCTTCCAGGTGATTCGGATAAGGCCGGATCGCGAAGCGATCGGATCCTTCCTTGATTGCGGGAGCGATCCGCATGCGCGCGTCGAGGGCGACAACACCGTGCTCGTCGGCGAGCAAAGGATTGATGTCCAGCTCAGCCACTTCCGCAATATCGGTGAGCAGTTGCGCGATCCGCAGGAGAACGCATTCGATCGCCTTGCGATCCGCCGCAGGGCGATCCCGGTAACCGGCGAGTTGCTTCGCCACGCGAGTGCGGGAAATGAGGTCGCGGACCAGATAAGCATTGAGCGGAGGCAATGCGATGGCCGTGTCCGCGATCTGTTCGGTTCCGGTGCCGCCCTGTCCGAACAGGATAATGGGGCCGAATACCGGGTCGGTCGCTGCGCCGACAATCAGCTCGAAAGCGCGCGGGCGCCTGATCATGTTTTGAACCGCAAATCCTCGCAGCGCGGCCTGCGGGCACAATGCCCGCACGCGCTCGAGCATTTTCGTCGCCGCGTCGAACAGCATGTCGGGTGTCTGTATGTCGAGGGCGACGCCCCCGACGTCGGATTTGTGCGAAATGTCCGGCGAAAAAATCTTCAGGACCACCGGAAAACCGAGCTCCCTCGCCGCGCTGATTGCCGAATCGACGTCGGGTGCGATGCGCGTCTCCACCACCGGAATCCCGTAAGCACGCAGAATCGCTTTCGCTTCCGGCTCGCCGAGCAGCGACCTGTTTTCGCGCAGTGCATTGTCTACGATCGACCGTGCGGCGGCCGTTTCCGGGGTAAAGGCGTCCGGCACCGCAGGGGGCGTTTCGAACAGCATCTCCTGGTTGCGTCGATATTGCATACCCTGCAGGAAGGCCGTCGCAGCCTGCTCCGGCGTCTCATAGGTGGGAATGCCCGCATCGACGAATACCTGCCGCGCCCGCGCGACCGCGTTTCCGCCGAGCCAGCACGAAAATACCGGCGCAGCCCAATCGCGCAACAGCGGTGCGCAAGCGAGCGCGATCGAAGTACTGTCCACGATGGCAGTGGGTGCGTGGATGAACAGCAGCGCATCGATTTGCGGATCCGCGGCGAGGATCTTGAGGGATTCCACGTAGCGCGCTGTGGATGCATCGCCGATGATGTCGACCGGATTGGCATGCGACCAGGTCGCCGGCAACATGCCATCGAGCCCGGCAATCGTCGCGTCGGACAGTGTGGCCAGTTGGGCGCCGCCCAGGCTGACTGCATCGGCCGCGAGCACGCCCGGGCCGCCACCGTTGGTAAGGATCGCGAGGCGCTCGCCGGACAGGGGTCTGGCGCACGCCAGGGTTTCGGCGGCAACAAACAGATCGCTCGTGGTGGCAACCCGCAACGCGCCGGCGCGTCGGAACGCAGCGTCATACACATCGTCCGATCCTGCGAGGGCACCGGTGTGCGAAGCGGCGGCTCTTGCGCCTTCCGGCGCACGGCCCGCCTTGACCACGATAATCGGTTTGTTGCGCGCCGCCGCGCGCGCCGCCGACATGAATTTGCGGGCATGCTTGATGGCTTCCACATACATCAGGACCGCCTTCGTTTCCGGATCCGTGGCGAGATAGTCGAGCACGTCGCCGAAGTCGACATCGGCGGATTCGCCGAGCGACACGAAATGGGAGAAACCGATCCGACGGGCACGCGCCCAATCGAGCAACGCGGTGGTGAGCGCGCCGGATTGGGACAAGAATGCGAGATTCCCCGGCAAAGCGGGCTCATGCGCAAAACTTGCATTGAGTCCAATATGGGGTGACAGCAATCCGACGCAGTTCGGGCCGAGGATGCGCAGCAGATGCGGGTTCGCCGCGTCCAGCATGGCTTGCGAAAGGGTGCGTCCGGAACCATCGGAGGCATGGCCGAGGCCCGCCGTCAGGACGATGGCGGCTTTTGTGCCTTTGGCACCCAGTTCGGCGATGAGTCCCGGTACCGAATCAGGTGGCGTGCAGATCACCGCAAGCTGCGGGGCGATGTCGAGGCTGCTCACACCCGGGTAGCAAGGATGATCTCCCACGCGATCATGCTTCGGATTGACGAGACGCAGCGTCCCCCGGAATCCGCCGTCGAGCAGGTTTCGGGTGACCGCCGCCCCCACACTGCCGTTTCGCCCGGTCGCGCCGATGACCGCGATCGATTGGGGAGCGAACAAATGCTGGAGATTCCGGGTAGTCAAAGTCGGACGTATTGCAACGGCGCAGATTTATTTATGGTACCGACCCGGATGAACCGGTGGGAATCCGAATCCGCACAGGCCATGTCCAGGAGCTCGCTCAACAAACCGGGCAGGGTACCTTGTAGAAGGACCGGGCGAGGTAAGTTGTCACGGCATCGATGTCGCCGGCGCTCCAGTGCAGGGAAACATTGGTCTCCCAGCGCACGACTTGCGTGCGTATCTCCTCGTAGTTCGTCGCGACCTTGCTGTCGCGTTTGTAGACTTGCGTGCCATGGCAGGAAATGCAATGCGTGTCGTGCAGCATACGGCCGCGCTCCGGTTCAGCACCCAGCGTGTCCAAGGATATCGCGGCCAGCGACCCCGCCAGCACGACAACTCCAGACAAGGACGATTTATTCGTTCTCCAGTTAATCACCTTACCTCCGTGTATGCGTGCCAAAGCTCAAACCGCGGCGAGAACACGCTCGAGACGCTTGCGCACTTCGCCGGCGATCTCGCCAATCTCGGGGCGCTCGACGAGTTGCAATACCGCCCTAGGGTCCATGATCTCCACTATCGTCTTCCCAACGGCGTCCTTACGTACCACGACATTGCAGGGAAGAAGGGCGCCTATCTGCGGCTCGGCAGCCAGGGCGCGATGCGCGAAATGCGGATTGCACGCGCCAAGAATCTTATACGGAGGCATCTTCAAGCCGATCTTCTTCTTGAGCGTTGCTGCGACGTCGATCTTCGTGAGAACGCCAAAGCCTTCCTTTGCCAATTCCCGAGTCACTCGTTCGAGCGCCTGATCAAAACCCATTTTGACCGTCTTGCCGAAAGTGTACTTAGCCGACATTGTTGCTCCTTCCCCTTTCAATCGAAGAGCGCCGCGATTGCGGGTGACCGCGTTCTCCCCATATCCGAAGATGCGTCAAAACGCGTGATGGAAATCCGTCGGCAAGATCAAGTAGTACTGTCTGCCGGTTATTTCCACTCGGTCTCCTCATGTTCCATCATCTCTCTGGGTATGCGCCAAAAATACGCTGCTGCGCGACGTGCAGGTTGACCTACATCAAGCTCCGGGCACATCGGCCAGCCGGCTGGCGTGGCGGTCAGCGACCGGATACCTTAACCTTGGCCACCATTCCTGCGGCGACCGTCGCGGTTAGCGGGTCGAACTGCGACTGTGCTGCAGACTCTCTCTATTCAGTTGATGGGAGAGCATTCTTGGCAAACTGAGGCGAAAGGAGCGAATCCGATCAGAGCAGTAAGAAAGCGTTTTGGCGCTGAGCAGATGGTGAGCGGCATTGTGGCCAATCGGCAATGCCAGACCAACTTCCCCGCCCGCGTCCAGTCACCGCGTCGAACTTCACGTTCTCACACCGGGATCGCTGGCGGGCTGCGCACGCACGCGATCTCCGACTGCGACGCAAGCCGCCAAATCATCAAGTTTCGACAGCTCTATGCCTGCAGCAGGTTTCGCCCCGGGTACACGTGTTCTCCGACTACCATCGTTGGGTCCACTCTATTCAACATGAAACGGCAAGTGGAGCAGTTGCGGTCTCAACAAATTCTTCGTACGCGTGCACCGCTTCCGCCGCATACATCAGAGACGGTCCGCCATCCATATACACCGCCACGGCAAGAGCCTCCATCACGTGCTCGCGCGTTGCGCCCAAGCGAACCAGCGATCTGGCGTGAAACCCAATGCAGCCTTCGCAATGGACTGCCACTCCGATCGCGAGCGCGATGAGCTCCTTATGTAGCTCGGACAGCACTCCCGCCTTGAGCGCTCCCTTTGACATTGCGCTGAATGCAGCCATCGCATCTGGAATCCCTTGCCGCAGCTTGACGATCCCACTGTTGATCTGAGCAGTGATATCCGCATAAGACTTCTCCATGTGTCCTCCAATACTTGTCAATTGTCGCTTCCGCTGCGGCGGCTAGCATGCGAGTTATGTCACCCTATCAACCTGAGGTATTCGCCTCCCATTGCAATACTCACGGCGCGCAGACTCACCGATGGAATCTACGCTGCCGGGACGAGCATGCATTTGATCCGAGTCAAGGTCCGCCCACCCATTGGGACCTGTTCTGGCAGGCGTCGAGTGCATAAGCGAGGCTAATGCTATCGATACAGATTCGATCAAACAGAAGCTGAAGGATGTGTACCTCGCGTTCGCTTCAATGCCGGAGCGTACGCTGAATGAAGAGCGTGCATGGACGGCGACAGTCGAAAATTACCTAAATGACCTGGGTTGCTGACTTCGACAGCCAGCGCCTGGTCTTTAAACGCTACCAAGACCAGCCAATGTGTGGCGACTGCGCACCGGACACTTTTCCTTCATCATCGAAAAACACGGTTCCACGGCCGAAACCCGGGTGTACGTAGTACCACACAAGATCGCCGTTGATGCGCATCACTCGTTCCGGCTTGCCGAGCAGCGCGTCCACCTGTTCTTTCGACGTACCTGACTTGATTTCGGACCAATTGCGCTGCAATAGAAAAAGCGGGGAGACCGACTGCCTGTTCGGCGAATTCACCGCAGCGGTGTTCGGCATCGGCTGAGTGAGCGTGGATTCCGGAGGTGGCACTACGGATCGGTCGCTTTCGCTTGGGGCACGCGCATCCGAATTTCCATTTTCCAGTGCCCGAATTCTTGCGTCGAGGACGTCAAGGGACTGTCTCATCCGTGCTGCTTCCTGTCGGAGCCGCGCAAGTTCATCCGTGGGGTCGGCATGGGCCGGAAGCACCATCAGCGCCGTGACGATCACGCACACCAGAAAGCGTCCGCTCCGTTCAGAAATTAGCGTGGGCCCGCTCGACACGTGCTCTTATCTTCCCTAGCGTGACATCAGGTAAGCGCTGACCGCTTCCATCTGCTCGAAGGACATGCCCGCGCTGATGTTATGCATGATGGGTGCGTTGCTACCCGCCCGCAGCAAGCTCTTAAACAGGACGAGCTGCTTGACCAGGTACTCGGCGTGCTGGCCGGCGAGCCTGGGAAAGCTCGCGTTGCCTTCCGCATTTTTCCCGTGACAGGTGACGCAGGCCTGCACGTTCGCTCCGGGGACGCCTGCCTCATAAATGACCTTGCCTTGCTGCACCAGTTTGGCGTCCACGGTCTTACCCGGAAGCGGCTTCTGCGCTGAATAATATGCGGAGAGCCTTTTGATCGTATCGTCGTTGAGCTGCGACGTCATTCCCCACATGTAGGCCTGGGCCATCGGGTCAGCGCGCGTCCTGTCGCGGAAAGCCTTTAGTTGACCTTCCAGGTACTCCGCCGGCTGGCCCGCCAGCCGCGGGAACGCGGGCGAGATACTTTCGCCTCGGGGCCCGTGGCACGAAGCGCAAGCCTCGGTTGCGAGCTTGCGCGCCTCCGACTCTTGCGCAGACGCCGGAGCGATACAGGAAATCGCGAGCAGCGCGAACGGGATCAAGAGATTTCTATGCATGTCGATATCTCCCACTTCCCACACTAGAAACTCAGCCAGCCGAGCAGATAGAGCGTGTTGTTGTCGCCGGCGTTCCTGCCGCTGCCGTCGTAGTTCGAGCTCGCGCCGTTGAACTTCTGGTAGGCAACGTACTGCAAGAGCAACTTGACGTTCTGCCAAGGGATGTAGCCCAGCTCACCGATCCAGCCGTTGCTGTTGGGGCTGTTATTGGCGAAGCCGAACGTCGGGTTTGCCGTGTATAACAGCGCGTCGGAGCTGCCCGTGGTCGAGAAATATCCCAGGGCACCACCGAAAGTGCGCCGATAGTAATAGCTGCCGCCCAGCCTGAACGTTTTCAGGTCGTTGGTCGCATTTTCCGATCCGCCGAGCGCAAAAGTGCCGTCGAGATGCTGGCGCTCGCGGATGTAAGTCGTCTGCGTCGAGAAGATGTGCTCGTCGTCAATGTATTGATACTGGCCGTCGAGCGCGATATCGCTGAACCGGTCGTTGGAGGCGGCGATCGGTTGCCCTGTGGGGCTGATCTTCGCCTCCATGCCATACATGCCCACCGACAACGAATTGCGATTCCACTGGTGCTCATAGGCGAGCCGCCAGTACGGCGCGTTGTTCGTGAGCGTGCCGCCGGCCGTGCTGTCGAGCGGCCCTGACAATCCATTGACGCTAAAGGCCTGCGGCGAAGAACGGTAGAACCCGATCTCACCGTAAACAGAGTTCCCCCACCACAGGTAACCGGTCAAGCCCGCAACGCCATGGCCGGTAAGCAGCCCGTCGATTTGCGTGATGGCTCCAGGCACCGGAGCCGCGCTGGATTTCTGGTCGAAGGGCGTTTGCCATGCGGGCGTGCTGTTCCACACGTCCTGCACCGTGGGGTTGTTGTTCATGGTGATGCCCCAGGTCAGACCGTTCGCCGCTCCTGTGACTTGTTTTGCATAACGTATTTCGGAGTTGTCCCAATGCACATTTCCGGACGCGCTGTCATAGGTGATCTGGATAAAAGCTCCCAGCTCCGGCGCGACCCGCCCGGCATAAAACAGACTGGCCTGTTGCGGGAACAGCAGTTGGCCGTCCTGCGCATTGGCGCCCGGCACCGCGGAGTCCGGTAACGCCTTGCCAGTCTTGGTGTACGAAGTCTGGAACATCACCGACAGCGGCGGCACCTGGTTCAGCAGCAGCTCATACTCCTTCGATGACGTAATGCCTTGGACCTGGGGGAGGTTGTCGATCTGATAGCCGTTTAGCTTGAACGAGCGGCCGAATGGCGTAAGCTCGGGATACACGGTGTGGCAGGCTTGGCACGCCATGCCGGTTTGCCGCGCGAAGGAGGGAACTGCGTGGGACTGTCCGGGAAACCCCAACCCGAAAGCGACAACAAGAAATGCAATCGCTACAACGAAGTTCACTTTCCGAGTCTGTACGGTCGTCTCATTCAGCTCCATTTTCTTCTCCCCTGTCCCCAAAGAGCACTAACGGCTCCTGAACCGGTGTACGGAAAAGCTAAAGACCCTGGGTAGATTGGGCTCCCTGAAACTCGACCTGCTGTTGATCTGGATCAAACAAATGCATTGTGGCGATCAATGTGCCCAAATTGACGTTCGGGATGTTCGCTATCGCGCATATCGCGTTGTTTGCGCTGGGCGGAAACCGACGATGGCAGTTATCCAGCGACCCATAACGCACGATCGGCACTTGATCAAAGGCGGAGTGCCGACCTTGTCTCTTTTCCGTGGCGCTTTGCCCGGTGAACCTATTATTGTTGCCAAGCAATACAGCCGATACTGGACGCTGGAACCGCGCCGCGGCGACACGATTGCCACACACGACGCGCGGCTGGCCGAAGTCGCGGACCGCTAGTCCCCGGACTTCGCTTCGCGCGCGATCTGCCGGCGCAATTCCTTGTAGCGCGCTTCGGGGCGGTCTCCGAACAGGGGATCGCGGCCTGCCGGCACCGCGCTCCTCACTGCCTCCCAATCCTCCGGCGTGAGAGCCTGTGCCGCGCGGCTGAGGATGTCCTCCTCCTCCTTGGCAATATGGTTGCCGTAGTACACGAGATAGGTGGCGGCGGCGACTTCGACCTCGGCGCGCTGCACGATGGCGCCGCCGAGAATCTCGTTCAGCAGTTTGAGAAGCATCTCCCCTGCGTGCGCGATGACGCGGTGTTCCTGAACGAGACGGGCGAGCACCAAATCTATGTCAGGGCGGCGCTTCGCCAGGCGGGCGAACGCGACGTCTTCGCGGGGATGATGAAACCGGTCCGTATAGTCCCTCAGGTACGAGATGATGTCGATCATCAGCTTGTAGTTCGGCTGCTTTCCGGTGTGGAACATATCGACCTGCTTGTGCAGCAGGTTCAGAAGCTGTTTGAAATAAACGTGCTCGGCGTGCCATGCAGCGATCGGATTGGCCATTTCAGGGTCCTCGTGGAACACGGGCGTCGCGCGCAGGGGAACATAGGCCCACCAGGATGTCTCGATAGTAGCCCGGCATGGCGACCCAGAAATTGTTCCAGAGTGCCGCGGCGCGCTATTGACTCAGATCAAAATATAATCAGTTGACCCTGTTATTCATTTCTGACAGGCCCACTCAAGCATGCGTACTCCGATGTGTAGCCAAGCGATTGGGGGGCCTCTAATGTAGGTGACTTGCCGACAAAAATACGGGTCAGCTCAGCGTGGAAATCAACACGTCACAGCTTCACCTCGGCTGTTCCAGGTCGAAGGTCTTGTGCAGCACCTTCACCGCCAGTTCCATGTACTTTTCGTCGATCACGACGGTGATCTTGATTTCCGAGGTGGAGATCATCTGGATGTTGATGCCCTCCTCCGCCAGCGCGCGGAACATCTTGCTGGCCACCCCGACATGCGAACGCATGCCCACGCCCACGAGCCCGACCTTGCAGATCCTGTCGTCGCCGATGACTTCGCGTGCGCCGATGTGCTGGCACACCTTTTTTAGAATGTCCAGCGTCTTCTTCAGGTCGTTGCGATGGGTCGTGAAAGAGAAGTCGGTCAACCCGTCCCTGCCGATGTTCTGCACGATCACATCGACTTCGATGTTCGCCTCGGCGATCGGATCGAGAATCTGATACGCAATGCCGGGTGTGTCGGGCACACCGAGGACCGTGACTTTCGCTTCATCCCGGTTGAACGCGATACCGGAAACCAGTGCCTGTTCCATGTCTGCATCTTCCTCAAAAGTGATCAGCGTCCCCGAAACGGCTTCTTCCGCGATCGGGATTTCGGGCGGCGTCAGGCTCGAGAGCACGCGCAGCCGCACCTTGTACTTACCGGCGAATTCAACCGAACGGAGCTGCAACACCTTGGATCCGAGGCTGGCCATCTCCAGCATTTCCTCGAAAGTGATGGTCTTCAGCCGTTGCGCCTCGGGCACGATGCGCGGATCGGTCGTATAGACGCCATCCACGTCGGTGTAGATCTGGCACTCGTCGGCCTTCAGCGCCGCTGCGAACGCCACGCCCGAAGTATCCGAACCGCCGCGGCCCAGCGTCGTGACGTTGCCGTCGCGATCCACGCCCTGGAAACCGGCGACGACGGCGACATGGCCCTCTTTCAGATCGCGGCGGATGTTGCTTTCATCGATCTCCAGGATGCGCGCCTTGTTGAAGGCGTCGTCGGTCAGCACGCGCACCTGGCCGCCGGTATAACTGCGCGCCTTGAGCCCGAGTTCCATCAGCGCCATCGCCAGCAGGCCGGCGGTGACCTGCTCGCCGGTCGCGGCGACGACATCGAGTTCGCGCGGATCGGGGTGCGGCTGGATTTCCCTGGCGAGCGCGATCAAGCGGTTGGTTTCGCCGGATATGGCGGACA
Source organism: Betaproteobacteria bacterium (assembly GCA_016194905.1). Lineage (NCBI taxonomy): Bacteria > Pseudomonadati > Pseudomonadota > Betaproteobacteria > Betaproteobacteria bacterium. The sequence goes on along the minus strand of JACQAP010000036.1, from coordinate 2,050 downwards.
CCACCACGACCACATCGTAACCGGCGGTTTTCCACTTGGCGACGCGCTTCGCGACGTTCTTGATGCGCTCGGTGGAGCCCACCGATGTGCCGCCGTATTTCTGGACGATCAAAGGCATTGGCGAAGCCGTGTAGATGTGTAGAAAAGTGCGCGATTTTAGCGGATTTTACGGGCAATGACGAAGCGGATGGATCCAAAAGCAAGGCTGAGTGCTGAGGACTGAGGACTGAGTAAAGGCGAGGAAAAGAGCCGCCGTGTCATGATGGCTTTATACTTTGCTCTTACTCAGTCCTCAGCACTCAGTCCTCAGCACTCAGTCCTGCTTTTCCTTTCCTCGCTATCGCTCGACCCACCCCTTCGCCCTCCCCAGCGCTCGCTGCCAACTGGCCAACAACTCCCCGCGGAGGCCTTCATCGATCGACGGTTCGAATACCCGATCGACTTTCCACAGAGCGCGGATTTCCGCTTCGTCCTGCCAATAGCCCACGGCGAGGCCGGCAAGATAAGCGGCGCCCTGCGCCGTGGATTCGAGCTGGCGCGGGCGCACGACCGGCACGCCGAGCAGATCGGCTTGAAACTGCATCAGCAAGTTGTTGGCGGCGGCTCCGCCGTCTACACGCAACTCGGTAACAGGGATGGCTGCGTCCGCCTGCATGGCGGTAAGCACGTCGGCAACTTGGTATGCGATGCCCTCGAGCGCTGCGCGGGCGACGTGGGCGCGGGTCGTGCCGCGCGTGAGGCCGAGTAATGTTCCGCGCGCATAGGGATCCCAGTGCGGGGCGCCGAGGCCGGTGAACGCCGGGACAAAATAAACGCCGTCACTGTCGGGAACGCTCGCGGCGAGCGGCTCGACTTCCGCGGAAGACCGGAAAAGCCCGAGGCCATCGCGCAGCCACTGCACCACGGCCCCGCCAACGAACACACTGCCTTCCAGCGCAAAAGTGGCGGCACGCCCGCGCGTCCACGCTGCCGTCGTCAGCAGTCTGTTGCGCGACACCTTTGCCTGGCTGCCGGTGTGCATCAGCATGAAGCAGCCGGTGCCGTACGTGTTCTTGACCATGCCCGGTGTAAAGCAGCACTGGCCGAACAAGGCCGCCTGCTGATCGCCTGCCACGCCGGTAATGGGAATGTGGGCGGCGAACAGATCGCCCGCCGTTTCCGCAATGGCTCCGCTCGATGGCCCCACCTCGGGCAACAGGGATCGGGGAATGTCGAGAATGTCGAGCAACTCCTCGTCCCAGCAACCCTCGTGGAGGTTGTAGAGCAGCGTGCGCGACGCGTTGCTCGCGTCGGTGGTGTGGGATCTGCCGCCGGACAGATGCCAGATGAGCCAGGTGTCGATGGTGCCGAATGCAAGCCTGCCGGCCCGCGCCTTTTCGCGGGCACCCGGAACGTTGGCCAGGATCCAGTGCAGTTTTGTGCCGGAAAAATAGGCGTCGAGAACCAGGCCGGTCTTGCGCGTGAACAGCGGTTCACTGCCCGCTGCCTTGAGCTGGTCGCAATGCGCGGCGGTGCGCCGGTCCTGCCAGACAATCGCGTTGTAGACCGGTGCGCCGGTCGCGCGATCCCACACCACCGTTGTCTCGCGCTGATTGGTGATGCCGATGGCGGCGACGTCCCTGGCCGACAATCCCGCATGGATCAGCGCCTCCGCCGCCACCCCGGTCTGCGACGCCAGAATTTCGCGCGGGTCGTGCTCGATCCAGCCGGCGTTCGGATAGATCTGGCGGAACTCCTTCTGCGCGCTGCCGCGCACGTTGCCGGCATGGTCGAAAACCAGTGCGCGCGAACTGGTCGTTCCCTGATCGAGAGCGAGGATGTAGGACACGGTCCGCCCCTCTGTTATGTGTGAAGATCGGCACCCGATCTTACAGAAATTGTCGGATCAAATCGCGACAGGACAACGCCAACCGCAGAGCAACTGCGTTAGAAGTCAAGCATTGTGAGGGGCCTTCCAAGGTTGATTGAACTTGAGCATGGCGTTGAGGATGACGAGCATTTTGCGCATGCAGGCAGTGATGGCCACATAGTGATGTTTACCGGCTTGGAC
>JACQAP010000035.1 GCA_016194905.1 Betaproteobacteria bacterium | reverse complement strand
ACCGATTCGACCCGGACGCATCGAGCCACACGCGATCAAACGAAGACCGAAAAACCACGCGCTGCTGACAGTACCTCGACAGGTTGCGCGCGCCGCGATCATCCGTGCACGTCGGGCTTATGCTTAAGGTAGTGCCATGACAGCCTGACCCGATTCTCCTGCGATTCTCCTATTCTCCTGACCCGATTCTCCGCGCAGCGCGTTGACGCACTCGTCAACGGTCATGCACTCAAAGCTCGCCACGAACGCGGCACGGTTGGCCGCGAGTCGCTGATGGGAAGCGTCCGAGACGCACACGATCAGGCTGCCCTGGGTTCGAGTCATTGCGACATACGCGATGCGTTTCTCTTCACGGTCCTTGTCGTTCGGTGACCACCACACGGCGGAGGGGCAGCGAGCAGCCTGAGTTGTTGGCGGACATACGAAGACCGTGACGTCGTGGGTTTCTCCCTTGACGCCATGAACTGTTTGCACCGGAATTCCAGCAAGAGCCTGAACGCCAGCATTCGGCTGAGGCAGGAAGTCAGCGGACGGCTTGTCCCAGCCATCTCGCCTCTGCGGTTTGAGCTTTCCCGTAACGAAGGTGGGGCTTGGGCCTAGGCCGAAGACGCTAATCTCCCCGTCAAGTGTTTCGCCTGCTTGTGTATGCCAGTCGAAAGTCGTGCCCGTCGTGGCGATCGCATTGACCTTGAGGAGGCATCGAACAGCGAGCGCTTTCCAGTCGCGGGGGTCAATGTTGGATGCAGTAAGCTCTTCGTCGATGACACCCTCGTGCTGGAAGACCGCGCGCTCGAGAGCCGCCCGGGCGGCCGAGAGCGCGGAGATGTTTCTGCCCCGCCGAAATGCCACCACGGCACGATGGATGTGCGTCAGCGGGGGGCAATACAGGGACGGGGTATTTCCCGCACGCCGCCCGGCGAGATCTTCGACTGTTGTCAGTGCACGCGCGATCACCTTCAATAGTGATGTGATGCGAATTGCGCGGACCGTTTCCACCAGCCTTGGCACGTCCACCGCCATGTCGTTGTATCGCACAAGGAGTGCCCGTCCAACTTGATCCTCAGCGGGACCAATCACTCCGCCCGAGTCCTTCACGTGCTTCGCGACATCTGCGACGGCAGAGGGGCATCGCAGACTGCTTGCCAAAGTCAGGGAAACGGCACCGGGGATGGTTTCAAACGTATTGAAACGATCAGGTCGGGCACCGGTGAACTCGTAGATCGCCTGATCCGGGTCCCCCACAAGGAGACCGCGGGCCCTAGGCTCTTCGAGAAGTAGGCGGATGCTCTTGCCGAGAAAGTGTCCGGTGTCCTGCAGTTCGTCCACGATCAGAAAGGGAAACCGCCGGATAACCTCAGCACGAACTACCGCACCCAATGTCGGATGCTCCAGGATCTTGCTTGCCCACAGCGCAGCATCCGAGTGCGTGAGTAAACCGCGGTTTTTCCATACTTCCTCCTTGGCCGCATTGACTTGAGACAGTTCATTGCCGATCAGTTTTCGGAGCGGTTGTGCAGGGTGGGGCTTGTGGGCTATGACAACCTCGCCCTGCTCCTCGTCGATGCACACGGAGCTAAATATATTGATGCCTTGACCGAACTTCGTCGTCTGATTGGTGCCGTAGTAGCCCCAGTGCTCCGCACCCCATTCACCCACCAATATACGGGGATCAGCAGACCAGTTAAAGACCCGACGCAGGTGAGGTCGGATGACGTATCGAAACAGGAACGCGTCAATCGTGCCCACAAAGTGCGGATGTCCAAGCTCGTGGCCTATGGCTCTGCGGATCTCATCGCCTCCAACTCGCGTGAAGGATAGCGCGGCAATGCCGCTAGTCCTTTTCGGCCACCTTTCGAGTTCTGTTCGGATCACCTCCGCGACCAGCCATGTCTTCCCACTCCCGGGCGCAGCACGGACGACCCGAACGCGGGCAGCAGACTCAAGAACGTTCTGCTGCTCGGGCGTGGGGATTCTCACTAGCCGATGGCCCCGGGGGCTGGGGCTGGCTGGTCGGCGGAGGCAACGACGTAGTCGATTGCATTCTTCAGATAGTCGGGCATGTCAAAGTCCGAAGCGGACTGGCTGCTTTCGTGTGCCGGAGCGAGTTTGGCTGCAAGGCGGTGAGCGAACTCGGCCTTGCTTCCTGTGTGGTGTGCCCGGCAGATGCCTCGCCACGCCGCCATCGCCTTGGCGCCGCGATCGACTCCAGCCGCAACGACTTTGGTACTGTTGAACGTCACTGGGTTCCCAACGAAGCAAGCCTCCCACACAGATGCCATGATGGCGGCGTTCTCGTCTCCCGCCTCGGCAAGGTCATACTCAAGCGTAATCTGCGAGTGGAAAACCCTCACTGTCCGGTGGCCGGAAAAGATTGTGACCAGCTTCGTGGTGCGATCAGACAGTTTGAAGACCGAACCAACTTTTTCCGGTTCATCCAATTCCCATGATTCGCCCCGAATGACTGGTGGGTCCGCATCCGTCACGATGGCAACCGGAATCCCGAGCACAGCAGGATCCAGTATCTTCTTGAATGTCTCGAACGCCACGCCGCAGATCGGGATCACCGATATGTGTAGCTTGGCTAGGTCGTGGCCGAGCCGCTTCGCCAGCACTGGCACGAGTAGCGCTTCCGAGATGCCTTCGACGAGAATTACGGCCTTCGCAAAGTACAGGGTGGCCCGCGTGACGTCCATCATCCGCTGGAGTTCGCCCTGCTCTTTCTCGTCCATGCCTGCGTTTGCGAGGCTGTTGCACCAGGGCTTGCGGCTAGTTTGGTCAACGAACAGCACGTGGACACGGCTAGGCGGCACGCTCGCCGCGAGCGTCGGCGAGTGCGTCGTCACGAGCGTTTGCGGCGTACTCGCGCCCGGCGTCTCGTTGGCAAGGTAATCGGCCAGCAGCATCGTCAATTGAGGGTGAAGATGGGCCTCGGGTTCCTCAACGAGGAACAGCGGGCACTCATCCACATCTGGTGACTTTAAGTGTTCCAGCACGACCGCCATGTAAAGGAGATTGTTGTAGCCAAGTCCGTTGGCATCGAGAGCGCCGATAGGAGAGCCGTCCATCAACACCTGTAATGAACGCAGGATCTTCTCGAAGTCGACTTCGGCGACCTAAATCGCAGACGCAGAATAGTCACTGCCTGCGAGTTTCTTGGTCGTGGCCTGGAGCGACGACTTGGTATCGCCGATTAACTCGTGTCCTTCGAGCGTCTGATTGGCGTCCGCGTAGATCTTCTTGATTTCAGCCTCCGTCGTTCCGCCCTTCCGAGCTGCTACGTCACGAAGAAGCAATGCGAGGCGGTTGCGGTACCCCGGAGCCAAGGCTGCCTCCGCATCTCGCAGAGCAGGTAGGAACGTGATCGGCAAAGACTCCAAGAGGCTCGTCGGCACTTCCGGCGGTTCGGCGACGGCAGGTCCACCGGTGCGTTTGATCGATGCCTGTCTCTTTCCCTTCGGCCACGAAGCCTCGAACCGGATGATGGCCTTCGACTTTGCAAGGTCCGTGAGATCAAAGTCCACGATCTCGTAGAAGTAAGCACGCTGCGCATCCGTCAATCCAGTGAAGGTCAGCGTGATGGCGATCGTACGCTCGATGGTGTCAGTTGCTGAGGCTCTGTAGAAATCGTCGCGTTCCAACCAAAGAGCATCGCCACGCGAAGCACCGGGGCCGATTGCGTGGCGGATCGCCTGCAGCAAGTTGGTCTTGCCGGTATTGTTCCGGCCAATAAGGACGTTGAGACCGGGCTGCAGCTCGAAATGTAGCCCTTCGAATGAACGGAAGTTGCTGATCTTAACGGTGGAGAGATGCATCTTGGCGCGAGCTGAGATTCTTAGTGCGGCCGATGTCCAACTGAGCGGTCTAACGAACAGAATCGTATCCACCAAATCGGGGTGGGTGGGGTCTGGCCTGCATAGTTGCAAATAGCGTTCTCCATCATGGCTCGCCCTTGAGAGTTCCCTTGCTGCCGAAGTACGCCCCAACCTTCGCCGCCACAATCGCCGGCACCGAAACCATCGCGAACGCAATGATGCCGAGCGGCAAAAGATTCCCAGGTCCCTGGCTCAGCAGCAACCAGGCGAACTGTCCCGCGAAAGGCACGATGCCCCAGCGCCATGATTGCGCCGGCGCGAAGTAACCCATCGCCAACGACAAAAGACACAGAACGGGATAACCGACCGAGAAATACAACGACGAATCCCACGCCTCCTGCCTGCCGGAGACTTTGGACACGACGATCCAGACCAGCGCACCGGCCAGGAACGCGATGACGTAGAACCAGATTTCCTTGTACCTCATCGGCGATTGAAGTAACTGATCTGGTCTCAAGAACTTATGAACTTTTTTGGTCAGCAAGTGCAGTTACCAATCTGATTTCCGCACTCGCTGGTCATGCAGAACGGCCCACACATAGGACGGGCCACGGACAGATTTGCTAATTACGCCGGGGCCGTCGAAGGGCACCAATTTGACCGCCTTACCAAACTCCGTCTTGGAGATGGTGTATTTGGTGCGACTAGGAAAGAATTGCTCGCCCGATATTTCATATTTGAAAGGCTTTCCGGTAATGGTCACAAAGTCCTTTCCCTCCAATTCTTCTAGTCGATGCCATACGTCGTCGAGAGAAGGTTTCATTAGCGCACCTGTGTGTCCGGTTAGATCTTTCACTTTCTTTTGTTTACTTTAAATTCGACAGAGCGGTATAGCTGTATACCGATAAGACGGGTTTTGCGGCCTAAGGATGAAACGTCGGCGAAGAAGGAAGCAGCCCTAGCCGAGTATTTGTTTTAACTGGAAGCGGGATTAGTTTACCCGCATGGCATTCCAAAACGAAATACAACACTGCTCTAGGAAACGCAACGTTTGCCGTGATTCCTATAACTCCTCCAAATCAATTGCATCTTGGCAATATTCGAAGCTTTTTCCAAATACGGTTAAATGTCCAAAAAGAAATTCGTTGTCGATCGTCTTGTCACCTGTTCGATCTTCCCAAGTCCTAAAATCGACGGGGATTGCATCGGTACTTAGAGTCGCGTTACTAGTCGTTTTCAGCTGATTGAGCTGCCAGTCAAAGAAGCCGGTCCCCTTCCAACCTACATTTCTCACTTTTCTCTCGCAAGCTCGCAATGCTCCAAAGGTGATACCCGCACATCGCCATTCTCTATTTCCGTCAGTAACGATCTGAGTACTTCCAAACGTGCACTTGATGCCCACTATCCAACCTTCTCCGATTTCTTCCGTATGATTTTTGATCAAATAATTGGTGAACCAATCCATAACTCTCTTGCTCCCGATCATTGCTCTATCAACGACAAGCGAGTCTGGCGAAGCCTCACCTTCCAGAACGTGCAGCTGCATTGAAATTTGCTTCCAGAAATATATATCCGCGTACCATTTTGTCGCTATCGGAGATATGAATTCTGAAGAATCGCTGGGCAGCAAGGATAGAGTCTGAACGCCATAGTGTTTCGCCTTTTCAATCGCCTTCTGCGAAAACTTCTTACTCGAAACTAGGATTTTCAAATTTGCATTGATGTCGTTGCACTTCGTTATGAAGGCATCGACGTCCTGTATTCCGACATTTCTACTTAAGTCTTTGCATTCCATGACTCCTAGAATCTGTTGACCTGCAAATTGGCCACGAAGCACCACATCAAATTGGCGCTGATGGCCTAAACGATCCGTCAACAGTTCATTGTGTGTCACCTGTGAGTTGGGATCGATCTGTCGTTGAACTCGTGAAACCAGTTCTTCGAACTCAACTCCGGATCTGTGCTTCTTACTAGTCACAATTGAAATGTGTAAAAGCCAATATGATCGACGAAACGACACAGATCGATACGAACAAGACCGGCTCTGCGGCCCAAAGATGGGACGTCGGCAGGTGGTAAGACTTTCCAAGCCGAGAAATTGTTTGAAATGGAAGCGGAACTAGTCTACCCGCACGGCATGTGGGTTGAAAAGCAGTCGCTTTTCAACCAAGGACTGAGTGATTGGATGCTGAGGACTGAGTGAAGTATTAGGCACTTTCTCCCCTTGTGGCGCGCCGAGCAGCTCGACTCGATGAGGGGAAGTCGACGAGGACTGTTCGAGTCCCGCAGTGAGGCGCGTTGTGTGCGCCTCGCCAGGTCGAGTTCCGCAGTCGCCTCATCGAGGCAGGCAGCGCAGGGGCACCCCGTGAAAACGGGGCTCGACACCAGGGGCGGCCTTCTTTGGGTTACCTTTCTTGGCCGCGCAAGAAAGGTAACCAGCCGCCGGGCTGCCCCCGGCCAGTCCTACCGAGCCTCCCCCACGAATCCCTGCTGTATGGTCGAGATGAGCCTCAACGCCTCTTCCGGCAGTAGCCCCTTTTTCGCACTCTGACCTGCGTGGTCCAGTTGTTCCAGGGTGGAGAGTCCCACCAACGTCGTGGTGAGTTCCGGGTTCGACAACACGTATCGTATCGAGGCCTCGACGAGGCTTTGTGCAAATCCCCGCTTGACGATTTCACCGAGCCGGACCGCTCGGGCTACATCGCCGGCGTAACTCGATGCCTAGCCGAGCGGGTCCACGCTTGGCATGGCGAGCGGATGCCGGGTTTCGACGCCGCTCAACGCGCCGCCCGCGAGCACGCGAATGCCGATGGTCCCGATGCCGCTCGCGCGTGCGCGCTCAATCAGATTACCGTAATCCTGGGCCGGATAGTTTGACGGCAGCTTCATGCCGGCACTGGGATTGAGCAGGTTGTAGCTCACCTGGGCTGAATCGAAAGCATCCAGAACCTTGTGAATGGCGGGCGTGTCTCCCAATGCCGTGAACCCGAAATAACGCGCCTTGCCTTGCTCGCGCAAATAGTCGAAGGCCGGCAGCACTTGTTCGCGCACTGTTTTCGGGTCGAGGGTGCCTTCGCGCTTCGCGTCGGAGATGGGATTGTGTAACTGGTAGAGATCGACGCTGTCGAGGCCCAGGCGTTTCAGGCACGCTTCCATGGAATCGGCGATGAACTTCCCGATATCGCCGGTTGCTTCAAGAAAAACTTTGGTGCCGACATAGACCTTCGGCCTTTTCAGCGCCTTCAACACCCGCCCGAGGTTGCGTTCGGATTCGCCGTTGCCATACATCGGCGCGGTGTCGAAGTAGTTGATCCCGAATTCCATGGCGCGCGCGACCGCGCGCTCCTGGTCGGCCGCCTTGCCCTTCACCATCAGGCCCCCGACTGCACCGCAGCCGAAGCTCAGCACCGAAACCTTGAGGCCCGTTTTTCCTAGGACGCGAGTTTCCATCAGTTTGGCTCAACCCAACACATACATCGCAGTACGCTATTAGCCACAGAGGACACAGAGGACACAGAGAACAACAAAAGGAGAGTTAGATATCTGGCAATCGCTGTCATGGATGAATATGCAATGTTCACTGTGCGCGACAACGTTTGGATTCTCACCATTCCATCCTCATCTATTTATTCTATTCTTTCCTCTGTGCCCTCTGTGTCCTCTGTGGCTCCGTGGTTCGTGTAAGCACTAAGATCGAAGGTGCGGCGGGATGGGGATGTCGAGCGTGGTCACGCGGCGCAACTCGCGGCGGTATTTCCTGTCGTCGAAGGGCATTCCCCGGTGCATGGTCGCGCGGTTGTCCCAGATCACCAAGTCGCCCACACGCCACGAATGCCGGTAGACGAACTGCCGCTGGGTGGCGTGCTCGGTCAGGTCCCGCAGCAGCAGGCGCGCTTCCGGCACGGGCCAATCGATGATCGTGGCCGCATGCGAGGCGAGGTAGAGCGACTTGCGTCCGTTGGGCAGGGTGCGGACCAGCGGCTGCACCGCGCCCTTGAGGATCTGCCTTTCCTTCTCGGAGAATTCGAAGCCCAGCGTGGAACGCGAGTAGGCAATGGAATGCTGAGCGCGCAGGCCTTCGAGTTGCGCCTTCATGTCATCGGACAAGGCATCGTAGGCAGCGCGCATGTCGGCGAATTCCGTGTCCGCCGGCACCGGCGGCACGACCACCGAGAACAGCATCGAGTAGCGCCCCGGCGGGTCCTGGAAGGACGCATCCGTGTGCCACAGGCGGTTGCCCAGCAAGTACTGGCGCCGCCGGTCGTTCGACTGGAAGATATCGCCGCCCTCGTCCACATTGGAAATGTCCGTCAGCGCCTCGTTGCCGAAGCGGTTTTTCGTGATCGCCGCCGCACCGGTCTTGGCGTGGAGCTGGCCGTCGAAGCGTTGCGCGAACTCGACCTGCTCCCTGCCGGAAAAGGCCTGCTCGCGAAAAACGAGTATCGCGTAGCGGTCCATGCCGGCGCGGATCTGCTGCAGGGTGTCGCGGTCGGAAACCGTTCGCAGATCAACCGGGCTGACTTCAGCGACAAAGGTGGGATGAAGAGAATTGAACGTGAGGTTCATGGACGACCCTCAGGACAGAGACGAAGGATGAGACATTGTAGGACCAGTTTGGCGGGTCGAGGAAGCCGTTGCACGGCCTCGGACGGCAACAGCCCCTCCGACTTTTCGTCGGCAGGGAACTCGTTTAGGCGCCAGCCTTGAAAGGTAACTGACCGCATCTGCGCGCATCAATGATGCTGTCGCCAACTGTTCGTTCTTTGGCTCCAAATTTACCGGACGGAAGAAGCGAGATGCTTAGAAGGTGCTTTTCAGGTGCGAAAAGGTGCCTCCAAGGCAAAATTAGCGCTCCATATTTTCGTTCTTGGATTGTGTAATCAGAAACTTGGCGTGGTCCGACCCAGCTTGGCTTCAGAGAATCAGAAACTTGCGATGGTCCGACCCGGCTGACGCAGCTGTCGCTGCTGACCGCAAGCGTGTTCGGCCAGCTTGAGAATGACGGATAATTATTTACAATGGGATTTCTACAGGACAGCTACGAGCAGCAAGCTAGGTGACATTCGAACGATGTGCGCATAACGTCGTAACGTCGCTTATGCAATCCACTTGCCGCTAACAATGGAGGACCAGAAACATGTCCCAAGAGGAAGAACTACCAGTTCCGATCGTGCCGCAGGCATCCTCGCTTGAAGCTCGAATCTTGCAAGAGGTCTTCGAGGTGGACATTGAGAATGCTCAACCTCTAATCGCGCGTCATCTCGAGGAGTTAGGACCGGATAAAAAGGGATCACAAATTGAGATGATCCTGCAAGCGACCTGGAATCACGTAGAAGGATACCGACTGATTAGACAGGAGGGAAACTTCGCTCTAGCGGCAGAGGTTGAGAACTCAGCTGCCGTTGTCTTTGAAGAATTTGGCATTACCGATATGGAATCGTTATGTCGAAGTCTTGCTGCGTATTCCATGGCTATTCTTGAGGCTCAACGCTCTAATATCAGCCGATGCCTTGAACTTTTTCAGACAACCGAAGAATACTTGCGAAAGGCAGGACGATATCGGCAAAAATTTCAGCCCATAATCGATCACATGAAGCCGGAAGCGCTATTTGTCGGTGCTATGCAGGCTGTTATGGCCCAAGACTTGGGCGCGGCTAGAACCCTGGTTGAGAGCGCATCTGAGGCGTCGCGCACCGTTGCTGAGAAGTATCATGAGAAAGAATCTCCCTCATACTTCACATTTCTTGGTTTGGCGAACATTTACAGGGCTTTCTTTATCTATATCCAAGCCGAAAGAGATATTGCAACCCTGAATTTGGACAGGCTTGCGGAGCCTACTATTGCTGCCCCAGCTAGGGAGGCAGAGCGACTCCTTGCGAAGGCTGATCTTGCTAGTGTCCAAATTCGAGCAACCTATCAACTTTCGAAAGCGCTAATCGAACTGACAGAAGTTACGCAAAGTGTTGCGGCGCACATGAATCTATGCTTCAAGGCTGCGTTCAAGCCGGACCTTCGCGGATTTGTTGAGCTTAAGGCGAAGGTACATCTTGCGACTGAACATGTATCAAAGGCCGGCCCTCAGGCGGTGGTACTTTCCAGATTGTGCGACGCGTTATTGGCACGTATTCAGAATCTGGAAAGGCTAGCTCGGCCGAAACGAGCTGACTTTGGCATCTATTCGGGACTCATTTCGTGTGCGTTGTTTGTGCCTTTGGTGCTCATTGCATCATGGGCAAGTAAGAATTTTGGGATTGTTTTCGACGGAAAAATACTCTTGCCAACGGTAGTTGCGTTATCGCTTATCGGCGGCTTCGGATTTGGTGCTGTCAGATTTAGAACTTTTCTTTTCTCACGTCCCGAAAGTACTAAATCTGTTGCCAAAAAAGACGCTTAATAGGATTGGCATTCAAGGGAAACGGGGTCTGGCCTTCATGGCACTACCTTAAGCATGGGCCGGACGCGCACGGATGATTGCGGCACGTGCGACATGTCGAGGTACAGTAAGGAGCGCATGGTTTTTCGGTCTTCGTTTGATCGCGTGCGGCTCGATGGGTCCGGGTCTAATTGGGGCACCATGTGGTCAGCTCTCGCCTTTTGCCTCTCAACAATGGCGCAGCATCACGCGGCCTCGGTCAGCTCATAGCGACGCACAAGCACGTCGGCCGGAATATCCAATCCCTTGGACAATCGGCGAATCATTTCGAGCGCCAATGGCCGCACTCGATTGAGTACTTCGGCCACGCGCGCGCGCGATCCAATGTAGGGCTCGAGGTCCTTTCGCGTCAGCGCGCGGGATTCCATGACATGAAGCAGAAGCTCCATCGGGTCGGGATCGGGGATCGGATAGTGTTCGGACTCGTATGTTTGAATCAGCAGCGTCAAAACTTCAAGCCGGTCCGACTCCTTCGATCCCGGACGGGAGTCCCACAGCGCCTCGGCTTCCTTCAGTGCGGCAAGGTAGTCGCGTTTTGTTCTGATCGGTCGTACGTCCATTTCCTTGTCCTCACATATCCACGCTGGCATTCTAGGCTTCCTGCCGGGACACAAAAACTTCCATAGTCATCGCCAGTTCCGGGAACGCCTTGAGTATCGCCTTGTCCGCTGTCACAAGCGGCACGGCGAGCACGGATGCCAAAACGACGAATTCGCAATCGTACGCAGAGAGCCGCGACCTGCCGGCAGCATCGAGCACCGGAGGACTGGGCACAATGTGTTCGCTGCCCGCGAGCGCGCTCTCGGCGGCATCCATCACGCGGGAAATCTGCGATGCGTCCATGCTCCCGTCCCGGAGATAGCCGGTCAGGATGTTGCGCATTTCCGAGCGCCAGAGTAATGGCGCGTGCCATTCCGGATCTTTCACGCGCACGCTTTGCGCAAGCGCGGTAAGCGGACCGTTTATCCAGCAGTAGGCGATGACATTGCTGTCAACGACAATCACGCCCGGCCCTGGTGCTTGTAACGGCCCACCCGTGCGTGCTCGACCTTGGGCAGGCGGGCGGTAAAGGTTTTCAGCTCCCTGGCATGAGCCCTGGGATCGATTGTCGGCACCGCAAGTTCGCGTTCCAGCCGGGCGAGTATCTCGCTATTCAAGCTCCTGCGGTTTCTCTCGGCGCTTTCCTTGAGCATGGCGTGCAAATCTTCCGGAATGTTCTTGAGTGTGAGCGTCAGCATGAATGTCGTCCTGGAACCAAAATGGAACCATTATACCCCCAGTCGGGTAGCCGCCCCTGGGGCAGACACAAGACTTTCGACCTTCGGCCGAAGCTGTTTCGTTGGGTGCAAGCGTTAGCGGAGATCGGTCAGGATCGCAACACTCCGTCGACGACGAAAATCAACTGGGTGACCGGGCTATGCCATATTTCGTGATCACCCTATCCTGGGCGCACGAGTCTGCAGCCAGCGGCCAGGAGCAGCCGCTTCAGTTCGGGCGTAAAACTCTGCGTCACGCGGCGAGTTCGAAGCGCCGGGTCAGGAGTTCGAATGCGACGGGCTTCGCGTCTGTGCGACCATTGGCCGCCAGCATTTCCGGAATGAGCGACTTGAGTTTTTCGACGAGCGCTTCCGTCGTCTCGGCCTCGGTCCCCAGACCGGGTACATCTTCGCTCGATGCGACCCAGACTTTCACCTCCTCGTCCCAAACGGCATGCACGTAGTACGGCTTTTCCATCTGCGCTGCTCCCGTGTTTGTACGCCTCAACCGATTATTCGCCGAGGTCCATCGCCATCGCGCGAAAAGCGTCTTTGAGGTTTTCCTCAAGTTCTTCGAGCGTCTCGCCCTGAGTCATGATTTCGGGATGTTGGAGCAACTTCCCGAGCCAGAAACGTTCGCCCTTCCAGTAAACCATCGTCAGTTTTTGGCTCATAAGAGATCCCTATAACGGTGTTGATGCCCGGGATTAGTTTACTCCCGTCAAGATGGATCGCTATGCTGCCTTCTGCCGGGCATGGGAGCCCGCGATGATCTTCGCGAGATCGCTGTTGGACGCGCCCATAGCCAGGAGCGACCGAACCAGAAGATCGAGCGAAACGGAGGCATCACCGGCTTCCATTTTTGCGACTCGCGACTGGCTCGAGCTCACAGCCCTTGCGAGATCCTCTTGCGTCAGGTTCCGGCTGATTCGTTGACGCTTCAACGCGTCGGCCAGCTTGAGACGCAGTTCGATGTAGGCCTCTTCCTGATCGTTTAAATCAAGAAAATCCCGGGCGGAGCCAATCTTCCAGCCTTTGGTTTCCAGACGTTTGCGTTTGCTTTCAATCACTGTCGTAATCCTTCAATCGTCGCTTGCAGTTATCGATGACCGGTTTGGGCGTTTGCGTCGTCTTCTTGGAGAAGACCTCCAGGATCACGATCGCATCCGTATCGATCCGATAAACGATCCGCCATGTGACACTCTCGTCGTTGATACGCAGTTCATGGCACCGTGGGCCGATCGACGGCATGGGTCTGGAATATGGCATCTCTAGCCTCTCGCCACGTTGCAGTTTTCGCAGCAGGAGGCCGGCCTCAAGTCGCGCGGCGGAAGACAATGGAGGCGACTTGATCTCGCCGTGAAGCCAGACCAGCGGCTTGTCGATGGCGGCCATTTCAAATCAGTATATGTCAATATTGACATACTCGCAACGGGCTCAAGCATGTCGCAAAAGGTGCATTGCGCGAGAGTCGATTCACAAGATGACGCGGACAGTGAAAATTGCTCTTTATCCACAATGGCGACTGGAAACTCCATCAATCTCTTCCTTCGTTCTTCTCCGTGTCCTCTGTGTTCTCCGTGCCTCCGTGTTGGGTGTAAGGTTTAGTTGCGAATCAGGCTCGCAACACCTGACCGGCCGAAGCGCCGACCAACTCCCCCTCCGCATACGTCGTGATCCCATTCACAATCGTATACCGCACCCCGCGCGACGGCATCACCATGCGTTTTCCGCCACCCGGCAGATCGTAGCGCCGCTCGCCACGATTCGAAGACCCGACTGTTGCGGGATCGAAGATCGCGATGTCGGCGGCCAGTCCCGCCAGGAGGCGTCCGCGGTCGCGGATGCCGAAGAAGTCCGCCGGGGAGACCTCAGGGTCTGTCCTTTTTTCCGACGCATCGACCGGCCCATCCTGTCCTTGTCGCGCACGGAATGCCTCGCGTTACTTGCCCTGACTGGCCGGAACGGTGTGCAACATGCGCAGGACACCCTTCCGGGGCCGATACTTTCCTCTGCTTTTCTGCCAGTAGCGTTTGAGCGGGCCGCGTATCGCCGCATGCTGGAGCGACAGGCGCTCTTCGCTCAGCAAGTTCTTGTAGATCGCATAGCGTACCTGCCCGTACGGGTCGATGATCAGGGTGCAGCCGCCGCTGAAGTCGAACAGATCCCTTCCCCGCCGCGCGGTACCGCTTTGAATCACCTCGGCCACCAGGTCGAACGATACGTTGTCGTCGGGACCCACGCGACGTGCGCACCGTATCGACTCGACGCGCGGCAGCGACGCATATTCGATTCCCTTCGGCAGCGGGGTGCCGGGCGCAACCAAGTGAAAGTCCGGCGCGTGATCGGGTGAAGCGACGAACTGCCCCAGTGCGCGCGCCTGACGCGTCAACTCCGCGGCGCCTGCCGGATGCGCGGGATCGCCGTCGAAGCTCAGGTCGCGGAACGCGAGGCCGGGAATCGTGATCGGCGTCGCGGGTGCGGACCACTTGAGCGCGTCTTCGGTCATGAATTCGACGCCTTCGGGAAACATGCGCCGGCGGCGGAACGAACGCATCAGCGCTTCGCGGTAGCCCCACTTGTCGCGCACGACCATCGCCGCGTCGGCCGTGATCAGCGCCCGCAGATATTCGCCGAGCGACATGTCCAGCGGAGGGCAGTAGTCGATGGCGCGAATGCATATGTTGAGGAAGTGATCCGCCACCTGGCTTGCTTCCTCGGCCAGCGCATGAACCAGTTCGGGCCCCAACTCGCGTTGCCCGACCTCTTCGGACGGAATGCCGGCAAGCCGCAGGAGTGGCTGCGTCTTGCGGCGGAAGATGGTGACGAAGGCCTCGAACACGGCGGACACGAGCACCGAGCCCATGTCGTGCACCTCCATATTGGCGCGATAAGGCTTGGGGTCGCGCTTGCCGGCGAGCATCGCGTCGGAGTCGAATGCGGCCAGGCCTTCCACGTCGATGGCGGAGCGCAACGCTCGCGTCTCCAGCGGCGACGAGGTGGCATGCCCGAACTCCTGCGCGAGATCCGTGAGCAGCCCGGCGTGCGAGAGATTGCCGCGCGAATCTCGAATTGCCGCCTCCACCACGTCGGCGTAACTGAAGTGCTGGAACAGCGCGACCAGATCGGCAAACCCTTCATGAAATCCGAGCACATCCCGGTTGGTTGGAGCGTAGAACTCCGCGCGCAACGCATCGAGCATGGCGTGCGTGGTTTCGTGCACGACCACGTCGTGCGATAGCGCTGTGAAGATCAGTCCGCTGGGAACGGTGTGGCCGCCGGGCACGCGCCGGGCGCGGAAGTAACCGAAGCTGAGCCCGCCTTCGTCGCGATCGAAGTACGCGTTCTCCTCGCGCATGCCAAATGGACGAACGCGCAGCCGGGCGTGCCCGCCCGCGGCCGGCGGCTCCACCGACCAGGAGATGTCGCGCCCCAGTGCACGGGGGAATGCGGCGTAGGTCAGGCTGCACACCGCATAAGTCATCTGCAGATGAAACTGGCCGTTGCCCGGGTTGGGAGCAAGCCCGTCGGTCAACAGGACCGACGGCTGACTCAAGTCGAGCTTGTCGGCAACAAGCGGCTTAGGTGCACCACCGCCGTCGATCTCGAACAACGCGCCGATCGGCCCGGGCAGGAGCGCCTCATAAGGCACATCGACGGTGGCGATTCCTCCCAGACGATGCGAAACGGATGGGTCGAGCGTGTAGATGCGCAACGGCCGTACCGGCGGTGCCCCCGGAGTGGTCTGATACGGGCGGGTGGAGGCCTCGCGGATAACGCGCGGACTGATCTCGTATTGGTCGTCTTTCTTGAGAGGCTTTTTTTTCGGCATGCGGCGTACTCCCTGGTCAGCGGCGCACGATCAGCCGGTCGGCGGAATGCGAAACGATGCGCAGCTCCCGCGCCGTATTTCCGGTTGCGCGGACCCTCACCTCCCCGTCCTGTTCCTCCCAGCGGGCGTGGATCGGCTCAGGGCGATCGTCCGGCCCGGGCATCGTCACGCTGGCACTGCCGTCGGCTTTGAGTTCGAGTTGCTCGCGGGGACGCCGCGACAGCGGCAGGTCGGCGGAATCCGGGCGATACACGGCACCCTCCGGCGTGTCCTCTTCGAACACGTGAACCCAGCGGGTGCTGAACAGCGGATCGTTTTTCTTGATCGGGTTGGGCAAGAGTCGGGCTCGGAAAATACCATCGGGCTGCAAACCCTCTCCCGCCTTTGCGGAAGAGGGCCGGCCGTGAGACGGAAGCTAGGTCATCAAACTTTTTCGAGGCCCCTCGAGCGCGCTGCGCATGCGCATGACTTGCTGTGTGGTGAACATAAACATGGAGCCGTCATCGGTGTAGTCCATGTAGTTCACGTACATGTCGCCGTTGGGCCCGTTGTTGCAGGTTACATGCGGGAAGCCGGGCTTGCCGTAGTTGGGTCCCGCGCAATTGGGCGTGTCAGCGACGAAGTCCGAACCGCTGCAGTCCTCGGTATCGCCCCAGATGTGCCGCAAGTTGAAGAAGTGGCCGATCTCGTGCGTGGCGGTGCGCCCCTTGTCGAACGGTGCTTGCGCGGTGCCCTGGGTGCCGAATGCTCGGTAGTTGATGACCACGCCGTCGGTGGCGACCGGTCCGCCTGGAAACTGCGCGTAGCCGAGCAATCCTCCGCCAAGAGGACAGGACCATAGGTTGAGATACTTCTCCGGACTCAACGGCGGCAGGCCGCCGGCCGAGGCCTTCTTCACGCCGTCGTCCTGGCCGAACGACGCCTTCGTCGTTTGCTTGCGCTGCACTTTGAACAGCTTGAAGCGGATACGCGAGTCGGTGACCAGGCCTGTCCACGGAGCCGGCGTCTTGGTCTTATCCGGATTGGTCGCGCCGAAGTCCCGGTTGAGAGCGGAGATCTGGCTCCTGATCTGGCCGAGGGTGATGTTCTGATCGGGTGTCTGGTAGACGACGTTGACTACTACTCTGACAGTCGACGGCTTCAGCTTCTTGACGTCGAACGCCTTCGCGTGGCGTTGGGCGGTGTCCTGCTCGAGCTGGAACTGCCGCGCGCGGAAGGACGGGTACTTTTCCAGGAGCATCATGTGCACGGCCATCGTGCCGCAGTTGCGCTTCAGCAGCGCCCCCTCCTTTGCCTTTGCCTTTGCCTTTGCCTTCTGCGCGGGCTTGCTCTTTGATGCTTTGCTCTTGGTCACATTGCGCTTCGGCGACTTGGTCCTCGCGGGTTTCCTGGTAGCCATCCGCTCCTCCTTATCTGACTGGTTGCAGAAAATTGCTCCAAATGCCTCGATAGCATGGTCCGCGACAACGGGGGAGTCAACCGCGGAGAGGTGCGCAAGCGACGTCCCGCCAGCACATCTGCATAATTCAAGCCTGACATGACCAGGATTCCTTCCTCATCGGTCATGGGTGGCAGGATAGTTTGCGACGGCATGAACCTTCCCGTATGCCAAGGCGATGCGCCGTCTCGCTAGTCCCTACCCTCTGGCGAAGCTAGATCGCCTCGACGAACCGCACCAATGCATCACGCTCCTCTTTCGTCATACTGAGGAAAGCCTCCCACGAATCATTCGCCTCTCCGCCATGCCAGAGTCCCGCTTCATCCACGTTGCGGACTCATCCGTCATGCAGCATCGTCGTGTTCCGGCGACAACCCCGCAAGATGACGTCTGAATCAAGCTGAGTTCGCCCCGATTTTCCTGGGGAATTCGGGTCAGGCTTGCAGTGTGCATTTTGAATAGCTAGTCTCCTGGTCTAGCAATGTCTCGATCAAGACCTCAAGACCTTCCCCTCTGATGCGCCGACAAGCTCCCCGATGGCATACGTCGTAACGCCATTCTCGATCGTGTACCGGATCCCGCGCGAAGACATCACCATTCTCTTGCCGCCATCCGGAAGATCATAGCGCCGCTCGCCTCGGCTCAAGGAACCGACGGTTTGAGGATCGAAGATCGCGATGTCGGCGGCCAGCCCTGGCTTTAGGCGTCCGCGGTCGCGAATGCCGAACAGGTCAGCCGGGTCGGAGGTGAGTCGGCGGATGGCTTCTGGCAGCGACAGCCCGCCCTGGCCCGTCACCGACAGGGAACTCATTCAGGAGGCGGGGCTCCGGGTTGCACAGCCACTACATTGTAGTTACACTGTGTACATGAGCACACTTCGTTTCGAGTGGAACGCTCGCAAAGCTTCAACCAACGCCAGAAAGCACGGCGTTACCTTCGAAGAAGCCAGATCAGTCTTCTTCGATGAGAGGGCTCGCTTGATCGATGATCCCGACCATTCCAAAGATGAAGAGCGCTTTGTTCTGCTGGGCCTGAGTAGCTCACTTCGACTGCTTCTGGTCTGTCACTGCTATCGGAGTCAAGGCAACGTCATTCGCATCGTCTCCGCTCGCAAGGCAACAGCCAAGGAATCGAAGGCTTACCCCTAGAGGTGCCACATGCGTAAAGAATACGATTTTTCAAAGTCCCGCAAGAATCCCTACGCTTCGCGACTCAAGAAGCAGATCACTATTCGTCTGGATGAAGATGCCATCAAGTACTTCCAGTCGATCTCAGAGCAAGTCGGCATCCCCTACCAGAGCCTGATCAATCTCTACTTGCGAGACTGCGCGGCTTCGAGCAGGACGCTGAATCTTGAATGGAAGTAGGCAAGTCCGCGAGCCCCTCTCACGACCGCAACACCTTCCCTGCCGATGCGCCGACCAACTCTCCGTCCGCATACGTCGTAACGCCATTCACGATCGTGTACCTTACTCCGCGCGAAGGCATGACCATGCGCTTGCCGCCGCCCGGCAAATCATACCGCCGCTCGCCGCGGTTCGAGGAGCCCACCGTCTGCGGATCGAAGATCGCAATATCCGCCGCGAGTCCCGGACGCAATCGCCCGCGATCCCTGATCCCGAACAGGTCCGCCGGATCGGAGGTCAACCGGCGGATGGCTTCGGGCAGCGCGAGAACTTCGCGTTCGCGAACCCAGGTGCCGAGCAGGTAGGTCGGATAGCCTGAGTCGCACAGCATGTCCACGTGGGCGCCGCCGTCGCCGAGGCCGATCAGGATCGCGGGGTTGTTCAGCAATTCGGCCATGCGATCGACGCGGGTGTTGTACGACGCCATCGTGTATTCGAGGTCGAGGTCGTCGGCCAGCGTCAGATCGAGAAACGCGTCCACGCCGTCCTTGCCTTCCGCGCGGCCGATCTCCGCCACCGTCCTGCCTTCGAAGCGCTTCAGCTCCGGTGAGCGGACTTCGTGCAGCGTGATGCGTTCCCAGTTGCCGAAGGCGATCGGGTTCTTCAGCTCTTCGCGGAACTGGTTGCGGAAGGCCGTATCGCGATAAACCGTTTTCTGCGCCTCTTTGGATTTATCCGCGAACACGCGTTTCCACGATGGAAACGCCGCAAACGAAAACGGGCTGTGCATGTCGATCTCGCGTGTGAGCGGCAGTGGCGAGGTCTGCGGCCTCGCGCCCTTCGCGATCATCGGCGCGGCACGGCGCAAGGTGTCGCGCACGGCTTCCGGAATATCGTCGCGGTCGAACAGCGCGATGAAGGTCACCGGCCGGCCGCTTTCGTCGAGCAGGAAGTCGAGCATCTCGCACTGGTCTTCCTCGAGCACGGCGATCTGCCGGGTCAGCGCTACTTCGATCGCGCCCTTGTTCTTTTCCTTGAGCACGTTCGCGTAGGCCTTCAACTCGGCGTGGTCCGCGTTGCGGCAGGCCAGCGGTCGCCCGCCGAAGCCGAGATGCTGATTCAGGATCGTGCTCGAAAATCCGAAGGCGCCGGCATCCATCGCCCCGGCGAGCAACGCGCGGATCTTCGCGGTTTCCACCGGCGTCGCCGCGCGCTCCATCGACGCTTCGCCCATCACGTAGTGCCGGAACGGCGTCAGGGGTGCAAGAAAGCCGAGGTTCACCGACGGCTTGCGGCGCGCCGCGGCATCCATGTACTCGGGAAAAGTTTCCCAGTCCCAGGTGATGCCCTTCGACAACACTTCGAAGGGAATGGCCTCGACATTGACGAGGTCGCGCATCGCCACCTCGCGCGTCTCGGGCCGGCAGGGCGCGATGCCCACGCCGCAGTTGCCCATTACGACACTGGTCACCCCGTGCCACGACGACGGCGTTACCGCGCCGTCCCAGCAGATCTGCGCGTCGTAATGCGTGTGCGGATCGATGAATCCCGGCGAGACGACGCAGTCCGAGGCGTCGAGGGTTTGCCGTGCGGCGCCATTGACGCGGCCGATCTCGACGATCTTCCCGTCCGTGACCGCCACATCCGCGTGCCGCCCCGGCACGCCGGTGCCGTCGATGACGAAGCCGTTCCTGATCAGAAGGTCGTAGGCCATGGCTTTTCGCCATTCGCATTTCCATAGGCATCCGCAGCAAGCCCCGGATACAACCGGTCACACAGTTGCCTGCGCAGATCCAATGGTGAAAGACCGGGTGAAAAGGACGCGAGCGCGATGGCGCGAGCGGCCTCGAACATGCTCACGCCGATCAGAAATCTCTGGACCGGCTCCATTTCCGCATAGCGCTCGCGAACCATGCGCGCAATCTCAGGGCTTGTGTCGTTCACGAAGGCATTGCTTCAGCAGTTCATCTACGTTCAGCGACGGCGCCCATTGCCGCAGGTAGGCCAGATCGACTTCACCGGACAACAGATTCCGGACATCGCGCATCTGCAACTCGGACTCCGCGTCCCTTGCCCATGCCAGCTTTGACAATATCAGATCCTCCCTGCTGACAAGCCACGCCGCAAATCCCGGCAACTGCACCTTCACGCGACGACCAAACTCGGTCTGTCTGTATGGCGCCTGTTTTCGCACGATGAGATCGACTTTCACGACGCTGTCGAGATGCAGCAAGTTGAACATGCCCCGTTCCCGCAAAGCGCTGTGCAGCGCTTCCTCCGGGACGAAATAGTCGGGCTCGAACGTGGAAATGAGTTTCGCGGCATCCGATGCCTCCAGCGCCACAACAATGTCGATGTCGCGAGTCATGCGCGGCTGGGCGTAGTAGTTCATCGCCATCGAACCCGTCAGCATGTACTCGATCCGCGCCTTCTCCAGCCGGGCACAGACATCCCTGAGAATGTCGAGTTCCGAAAGCATGGGCGAATGGTACGACAACCGCGGCATCGAAGGGCGCCACGCTTAGCCGCCCTTCGCCTCCAGTGGTCAGATCGCCTCGACGAATTTCACCAGCGATTCCCGATCTTCCTTCTTCATCCCCCCGAACACCTCGCTTGATCTCTCCGCCTCCCGCCATGCCAGAGGACTACCGCGGTCACGTTGCATCTTCGTCTTCGAACAATGCCCTGCAATACGACGTTATTCGTAATGCGTCCACATCCGGATGACCTTCACGATCCGTTCCTTCTTGAGAATCTGATAAACGAGACGGTGCTGGATGTTGATTCGCCGCGAGTAGGCCCCTTCGAGGTCTCCCACCAGCTTCTCGTATGGCGGCGGATTCCTGCGTGGATTCTCTCCGAGGATCGTCAGGAGCGTCTCGGCCTTTTCACGCAAGCCCGCCGCCGCGATCTTCCTGGCATCTTTCTGCGCCTGCTTGGTGAATAGAACCTGCCAGGCCATGATGTCAGTCCAGATCCGGGACGGGCCGCGCCGTCAGCTAATACAAGGCCCGCAAAACCTTACCAGCCCGGTTTCCCGGAAAGATTCCTGGCCGGTTCCGCCAAACCCTTGCGGATGGACTCGCGCATTCCCGGGACCGAAAGCAAATAGAGCGTTTCCTGGATGGCCCGCCAGTCGCCCTCGCTGAGTAGGACGGCATTGTTCCGCTTGCCGGTGATCTGAACCGGCTGATGGCTGTCTGCCGCTTCGTCGATCAGCCGATATAGCGCGACGCGGGCTTGGGATGCGGTGAGTACCGTTGCCATGAACGCTGTTCCTTTGAAGACGTCGTATCGTACCGTAAAGCGTACGTCTTGGCTACCGCCCCGACCGGTGAGAAGTAAATCCAGATCGCCTCCTGTAGATGGCGTAGATAAGGTCACAGACTCCAAATATCCACTGCGTCAGGGTTCACTGCTTCTCGCCCGCTTGTTTGCAAAGAACGCGCCCACCCGCGCCGCGATGATCGCAGGCAACGAGATCATGCCGAACACCATGATTCCGAGCGGCATTAGATTGCCGGGTCCCTGGGTCAGGAGCATCCACAAGAACTGGGCCACGAAGGGAATCAACCCCCATCGCCATGACCACGCCGGCGCGAGGTATCCGAGCGCCTTCGAGACGGCGCAGATGAGCGGGTAGCCCGCCGAGAAATACCAGGAAGAATCCCACGCCTCGTGTCTACCGGAGGCGGCAGACACGACGATCCAGACCAGGACGCCGGACAGCACGGACGCAACATACAGCCAGGATTCCTTCTTCATTCGTTCGTCCTCGTCCGCAGGGCTGTCAGTGGAATGCAAAAAGCATAACCAATCCCGCATAACGTGGCGATACCCGTTCCTTGGTCTGAGTCCCTCTCCCCTAGTCCCTATCCCCTAGCCCCTGATCAGGCGCCCCTGGCGCAGCCCAGGCTTCGCACCGCGATCGTTCGACTGAAGGATTTCGGCACCCGATTCGTGCAATGCACTTTACCCAACCGGTTCCGGTTCGCGAACCCGGCACCTGCCGGTCGAGCTTATCCAGACCGCAAGTGCACGAACGCGAAGGTTATTTCTACCGGCGGAACCCGGTCCTGAATCCAGGATTTCACCAAGCGCAATGCGTTCCATTTGGCAGATTTCTTGCAGGGACATCCCGGCGGCACACGATGCCGCCGTCGAAATGAAACGCAACGAAACCGGAGGTCCTGCCATGCAATCTCGAAGAAGTCCGTCTCTCAAGTCCCTGCTGGTCGCTGCCGGTCTAAGCGCCGGCGTGCTGGCCATGCCGGTCCACGCCGACGTGACCCACACACCGGTCACCGACGACATGCTGCTCAACGCCGCCAAGGAACCCGACAACTGGCTCATGGCGGGCCGTGATTATTCCGGCACGCGCTTCAGTCCGCTCGCCAAGATCAATACCCGCAACGTCAAGAAGCTGGTGCCGGTCTGGAGCTTTTCGTTCGGCGTGCTCGATGCGCAGAACACGACGCCGCTGGTGGTGGACGGCACGATGTACGTGACTTCGTCCCACGGCCACATCTTCGCGGTCGACGCCAAGAGCGGCAGCCCGGTCTGGCAGTATGCGCATCCGCTGCCCGATGGCATCGGCAAGATGCTGTGCTGCGATCTCGGCAACCGCGGCGCCGCCGTCTACAAAGACAAGGTGTACTACACCACGCCGGATGCGCACGTCATCGCGCTGGATCGCGCAACAGGCAAAGTGGCATGGGACACCACGGTAGCCGACTGGAGCAAAGCCTACACCATGACCGTCGCGCCACTGGTGGTCAAAGGCAAGGTGGTCATCGGCATGTCCGGGGCCGAATATCCGACCCGCCTATGGGTCGAAGCTCTCGATGCGGAGAGCGGCGAGGAGGCCTGGAAACACTACAACATTCCCGCGCCTGGCGAGCCCGGCTCCGAGACCTGGGGAAATCAGGACGCCGATATCTGGAAGTTCGGCGGCGGCTCGGCGTGGATTACCGGTTCGTATGACCCGCAACTGGACCTTCTCTACTGGAGCACCGGCAACCCGAATCCCGACTGGGACGGTACGAACCGCAAGGGCGACAATCTCTACACCAACTCCACGCTCGCCCTCAATCCGGACACCGGCGAGATGAAGTTTTATTACCAGTACACGCCCTGGGACGTGTGGGATTTCGACGGCGTGAACGAAACCATCCTCGCCGACCTC
Organism: Betaproteobacteria bacterium; assembly: GCA_016194905.1. Lineage (NCBI taxonomy): Bacteria > Pseudomonadati > Pseudomonadota > Betaproteobacteria > Betaproteobacteria bacterium. The sequence continues at coordinate 17,557 of JACQAP010000035.1, read as the reverse complement.
GGCGGCAAAAAAGTGTGGCTGCATGGCGATCGCAACGGCTTCCTGTACCAGATCGACCGCACCAGCGGCCAATTCATCTGGGGCAAGGAAATCTCCAAGGTGAACTGGGCCACCGGCTTCACTCCAGAGGGCCGCCCGATCGTCGCCGAGGACAAGATCCCCACCTACGACCACAAGGCGATGGACGTCTGCCCGGCCTCCGAAGGCGGCAAGTGGTGGAACCCGATGAGTTACAACCCGCAGATGAAGATGGTGTTCGTGCCCAGCCGCGAGATCTGCGCCAATATACTGGCGGGAAAAAGCGAGCGCGTCGAAGGCAACTACAACCTCGGCATCGCCGAAGCCGACTGGGTCAAGGGCTACGGCCAACTGGTTGCGTTCGACGCCGCCACCGGCGAGAAGAAGTGGACTGTGAAGGCGCCGTCGCCGTTCACCAGCGGCGTGCTCACTACCGCCGGCGGCCTGGTATTCGCCGGCACGCCGGAAGGTTTGTTCAGTGCTTACGACGCCAAGACCGGCAAGGAACTGTGGTCCTACCAGACCGGCTCCGGCATCGTCGGCAGTCCGATCGCGTTCTCCATCGGCGGCAAGCAGTACATCGCCGTCCCGTCGGGCTGGGGCGGCTGGACCGGCTGGGCCACCTGGGGCGGCAAGGGCGGCGCCCCGCACCTGAAGGACAACCGCAAGGGCGGCTATCTGACGGTGTTCGCGCTATTCGACAAGTAAGTCGGACTCGCTTGAGTCAATGCGGCCGGTCGCTTCCGAACCGGCCGCGTTTTTTGTGTCCCTCAACGAAGTGAAGCCAATGAAGAGAATTCTTTTTGCCCTGGCCTGTTTAATTGCACTCACCGGCGGCGCCGGCAATGTCGACACCGGCCCGGTCTCCACCGGCCAACTCAAGAACCCGTATGAAGGCGATCCGCAAGCAATCGAAAACGGCGCCAGGCTGTTCAAGCGCCTCTCCTGCCACGGCTGCCACGGCGGCAACGCCCGCGGCGGAACCGGCCCCGATCTTACCGACGACGAGTGGCTGCGCACACCGACCGACGAGATGATCTTCAACACCATCAAGAACGGCCGCTCCGGCACGCTGATGTCCCCGTTCAAAGATCAACTCGCCGACGATCAGATCTGGGCCCTGGTCAGTTACATCCGCGAGCTGGGCAGAATGAGAAAAGCGGAAGGGAACTAGCGAACCAATGCAACTCGGTAAGACCTCCCGTTTATGCATTTAACCAAGCGTGATCCCTTTCTTTCGCCGGCTTGCCGATGGCTGTCGCCTCGATGGAGAAATTAACCACCTGGTGGGCCTTTGAGTTCGACAACATTCCCTTCCGGGTCTGTGACATAGATGGAAGGGCCTTCGCCCTCTGCGCCGTAGCGTGAAGCAACCGGGCTGGCCTTGATGCCCTGTGCCTGCAGATGGCGGCGAATGCCCGGTTCGTCGAATGGTTCTACTCGAAGGCAGAAGTGATCCAAGTTGCGTGCCTCCTTTCCTGGCGCTGCGCCACCAGCCCTGCCGAGTTCGCCATCGATGGGCACGAGATCAATGATTGATCGACCAGCTCGCAACTGAACCAAACCGATTCCGTCCTGGCGCCGCTCCACCGTACATCCGAGTGCATCGCAGTAGAAGCGAAGCATGCTGTCGAGGTCGACGACACGCAGTACGAGGTGATCGATTTCGCGAATGTGGATCATTGTTCGCGCGAGGTAGATGGCTAACGTCAGCGATGATGCACACGAGAGAGCACGTAAAGCGGTGCTCGCGAAGTGTCGTTGTCCATCACGCCCCGGTTTACCTTACTTTCACAAATGTCTTATCTTCGAGAGCTTGGCGGATATACCGCATGAACACCATAGCCTTATCAGTTGCGAGAAGTGTTGCATCTCCGATATCGGATAATGGAACCGGGAAGATGTAGTCGATACCATCCGACGGCACGCGGACGGTGTAGTACGCATAGCCTTGGCGGTATTTTGCGAAATGAACGGTGTTGTCCTTGACGATTTCCTTAATGTCCATGCGTGTGCCTATTGTTCAACGGAATCTACACGTTCGACATGAGGCGCTCTCAACGGCTTGCCGTTGTGGGTCGCCTCGATGGAGAGAGCGCATTTTGGCGGTGGCCTCAGCCCGTGTACGGGCCTTTGACCTCGCCCCAACCCCACTTTGGCATGGGAGCACTCCGGTCAACCGTCGCGCCCAGCTGCGAGTTGATTACCGCCAGCCTCGAACCCCACTCAAGTGGGTAAGTTATGATCCGACATGACAGTGATTGAGTGAGTTACGCTCCAACAAGTAAAAGCACGACGCCCGCGTCCGCACATTAGGGGATACCGATAAGCTTCCGGGCAAACTCATCGGGCTTCTCTTTGAACGCGAACGCGATGACCTCGAGGTTGCCGGCGCCGCTGAAAACGTTAGGAAAGCCGCACTTCACCAGCATTGCCGGCAGGGATTTTTGCGTGAATCCGGTTTTGTGCGCATAAAACTCGTTGCCGCCCCCATATCGGGAACAATGATGTGCACGAACCCACCGACTTTGAGCACGTGAGAAAATCCGGCCAGCACCTTCGGCACGTCATGCCGGTAATAGTGTTCCAGGTTATGAGAGCAATAGACCGCGTCGTAAGTGGCGCGGGGCAGTTGCGATAGTTGCCGGGCATCGCAGACGACATCCGGCAGTACTTTCCTCACGCTTTCACCCTCCACCGCTACGATTCAGGTCAGGTAGGTCCCGTGGCTCCGCGAGCGGACCTTTCGCCATGATAAGCACTTCCTGCACTGGACGTACAACGTTGCCCGCATGGGGAAGATTCCAGATGCACGGCCCTCCCGGGCACGGCATCGACACTCGCGCGCCTGATGCCGGCTCTTCGCTCTGTTGAAGCACGCTCTATTGAAGCAAGGCGACGCATTGCTTTTTTCGGTTTGTCGTCTACGATTCGTCGTATGGCATTGCGGATGCCGGCGATAACATTGCTTTTTCTGTATCGTCCGACGAAGAAGGTCGGGGCTGTTCGCGACCGATGAACGAACGGAGGAGCGGGATATGAAAGCCGATGAAACGACTTCTCGATCGATCAAGAGATTTCCGCTGCGTTTGTGCGAGGTTCTCGAAAAAGAGTTCGTCACCACCCACGGTCCGCTATCGAAGGCGCCCGACTGGCTGCTCGAGAAGGCGGATGTCAACTGCCAGAAACTGCGGGAATACTTCGATTCGCCTTTCCTGAGTCACAACGGCAGGGCCATCAGCGCAATCAGGGACAAGCTGTTTACGGAACCGCGTCCCCTGCACGACGGGGAATGGACGAAGCAGTTCGAGCAACTCCTGTTGCTGAAACTGAATGAACTGCTCCTGGAACCGGAAAACCTGTATGACCACACCCTGCTCGACCGCGACAGCGCGGCCTGGCAGTTGGCCCGGTTGCACCCGGGCTGCAGCGGGCAACCGCGGGCACGAACATTCCAGGCCGACGCCACCACGTCCATCGCCCCGAAATCAGAACGATCCGCCGCGGACCAGATTGCGTACGACGAGCAGGTCCAGTTGAACCGGATCCTGCTCGAGGCGGCATTCCCGTCGGACGCCATTGGCCGCGCGGACACTGCCCGGCTTACGGCGCTGTACAAGGACATACAGAACTTGCGCGGACCGGAGGGAATACGCAGCGCGCTTTGCCTGTCGGGCGGGGGGATACGCAGCGCGGCGTTCGGGCTCGGCGTGCTGGGGGCGCTGGCGCGCCGCGGCGTGCTGGAAAAATTCGATTATCTGTCCACCGTATCCGGCGGAGGTTATGTCGGCAGTTGGCTATCGACGTGGATCCATCGCCATCCACAGGGGTTGGCCGGCGTGATCAAGGAGTTGAGTACGCGGGCGCAGGAAGAAACGGAGGGCCTGACGACGAAAACCGAGCCGGCACCCGAGCCGATCCGCTTCCTGCGCGACTACAGCCACTTTTTGAACCCGAAATCGGGATTGTTCACCGCCGATACCTGGACGTGGGTGGGGATTTACCTGCGCAACCTTTCGCTGAACTGGCTGGTCATCATCCCGTTTCTGCTGCTGGTCCTGTCGGCGCCGCGTTTGTATTCCGCACTCGCGCATTCGTGGCGGGTCAAGTACGGCGCGTTGATGTACGGCAACGGCAGCCTGTTTCCCTGGCTCGTCTGGATGACGGGGTGTGCCGTCCTGCTGACGCTGGTCTGCATCAACGTGCATCGTCCCAGCGTGACCGATACGGCGGGCCCCAACGCACCCGCGGCGTCGGGCCGCATCCGGCGAAGACTGAACCAGGCGAAGGAAAAGCTGGCCCACCAGGGCTGGCTTGTGATCCTCGGCGTGCTGCCGCTCTTCGTCTTTGCAATTTCCCTGACGCTGCTGGTATGGGGATTGCCGCACGAAAAATCCGCGCTCAGTTGGCTTCAGATCCGGGTCATATTGAGCCAGTTGCCGCTGCCCGACATGATCGAGGCGCTGGGGCGCATCGGCTTCGATCATCTGGTGGTGTGGGGAGAGATCATCATCTTTGTCGGCTGGCTGATTACTTTTCCCCTGTTGCCGCGGCGGGGCCTGGGAAAGCGGTTCAACGAGCTGGTCGCCATGCTGCTCGCGGGCTTCCTGGCGTTCAGCATTATTTCGGGATTGGCGGACTACGCGTCGCAGGTGGGATCGCGCATCGAGCCGGCCTTCGAACTCTGGTCGTTCACCGCCTATGCGGCGCACCTCTACACCATCCTCGCGGTCCCTACGGTCATCGCGGCGACGCTGGCGGGCATGACGCTGTTCATCGGCGCCGTATCGAAATTCCAGTGGATCGAAGACGAGGATCGCGAATGGTGGGCACGGTTCGGCGCATGGATACTCATCGTCATGGTGGGATGGGTTGTCCTGTCCGCCATCGCGCTGTTCGGGCCGCCGCTGCTGCTGGAGTTTCCGCGCCTGGTCGGCGCGCTCGGCGGCGTATCGGGATTGATTGCGGTTCTGCTCGGGAAGAGCTCGCTCACCGCCGCCACGGGACAGAAAAATTCCGCGGCCGCAGGGCAGTCCAAACCGGCCGCATCCCTGCTGGGGGGAAGCGCGCTGACTTTGGCCTCCGCGGTTTTCCTCGTCGTCTTTCTCGCTTTCCTGGCGCTGCTCACCAGCGCCGGTCTCGATGCATTCTTTGGCTGGATGGGCGCCGTACCGGGCTTCGAGGAAAACGCTTTCCTCGTTGCGTTGCGCGACCTGTTCCCGGCCGAACTGGCCCCCCTCAGGCAGGCGTGCGGGCTGCAGGATGCATTGCCACTTGGAATCAGCGTCTTCAACGATCCGCAACTGCATCTTGAAATCGTCTGCCAGACGAGATTGCGCATCATCGTCACGCTCATATTCGGGCTGGTCGTGTTCCTCGCGGTGGCGAGCTCGATCATCAATCTGAACAAGTTTTCGCTTCACGCCGTATACCGGATTCGCATCGTCCGCACGTTTCTCGGCGCTTCGCGCGGAACCGACCGCCGGCCGAATGCTTTTACCGGCTTCGACCCGCTCGACGACGTGCAGATGCACGAACTGCAGTCCGGCCTGCTGCGCGAAGGCGATATCAACGACCTCGCGCGTTTCGTCGGCATGCTGCGCGGTGCAATGGGGAAGGTCAGTGACACCAAGACGGCGCCGAAAGATCCCGCGCAACTCCTGGTGCAGCTCATGTGCACCCCTGCGTATGACCCCTCCGCGGTGCTGACCACCCGTTTGAGAAATGCCACGCCCAACGCGCCGGTACTCAAATCGCTGCAACAGGACGTGCTGGAGACGCTCAACCGGGTTCTGGAAACCCTCCGCCTCGACAGAGCAAGGGCCTTCAGTGAGTTCAGAAAACAACCGGGACAGAAAGACGCGCTCGCGATCGTCGATCATTATTACGGGCAGGGAAATGTCATCTTCGGCAATCGCAAGCTCGTCGAGATGGCTTTTCCGGAAGAGATCAGAAAGTACGAGTTTCCGCCGCCGCCTCCGCACAAACTCATGCACGTGATCAATCTGACCCTCAATCTCGTGCATGGCAGCAAGCTCGCGTGGCAGGAACGCAAGGCCGCCCCTTTCGTGGTGACGCCAATGCATTCCGGCACCTATTACCTGGGTTTCCGCAACTCGCGCGACTACGGCGGAGAGCATGGAATTTCCATCGGCACGGCGGTCGCGGTTTCCGGCGCCGCCGTCAGTCCGAACATGGGGTACTCCTCATCCACACTCGCGGCGCTGCTGCTCACGCTTTTCAATGTGCGGCTCGGCTGGTGGCTGGGCAATCCCGGGGTCGCCGGAGCCGACACCTATCGTCTGGCGGAACCGCGGGTATTGCTGCGGCCGTTGTGGTCGGAAGCGTTCGGATTGACCGACGACCAGAGCCCGTACATCTATCTTTCGGACGGCGGGCATTTCGAGAACATGGGCCTCTTCGAAATGGTGCTGCGCCGCTGCCGCTTCATCGTAGTGACGGACGCGGGCGCGGACCCCGACTACCAGTTCGAGGACCTCGGCAATGCGGTGCGAAAGATACGCATCGATCTGGGCATCCCCATCGAATTCGAATCGTTACCGATACACCGGAAGACCGGACCGGACGACGACAGCGGGCGTTACTGCGCTATCGGTCGTATCCGCTATTCGACTGTCGACGGCGAGGATGCCCCGGACGGCATGCTGATCTGCTTCAAGCCCGTGCTTTGCGGCAAGGAACCGCGGGACGTCCAGCACTACGCCGCCAAGAACGAAGCGTTTCCGCAGGAACCGACCTCGAACCAGTTCTATGGAGAATCGCAATTCGAAAGCTACCGGCAACTGGGCGAGATTGCCGTAGAAACCGTTTTCGGAGAGGAGCCGCCACCGCCATCCGACAACTCCTGGGTAGTTGGCGTCGTCGATTCCGTGCGCAACCATCTGGGTGACAAGGGCGGTAAATCCTACTGGATCGATGCCTGGCTCTTCGGCCTGAAGTGACTGAGGGCAGGGGCTAGGGGTGAGGGGCTAGGGAAAGGCTTTAAAGCTTTTACTCAGTACTCAGTCTTGTTCTGCTTTACCCCCTAGCCCCTACCCTAGTCCCTTGACCCTCGCTAGAGGGTCTTCAAATATTCGATCAGCGCATCCTTGTCCCCGACGGATAGATTGGTGCCGAACACGTGCCCCATGTTGCGTCCGCCGCGCAGCGAGGTATCGTGTTTCGTACCGACGCGTTCGGCTTCCGCACCTTCCATCACGAAGCCGACGTTGACGGGATCGTAGACGTCGTAGCCGCGCCAGAACACCTTGGTGCGCTGCTCGGGCGGCGTCAGCAGATCGCGCAGCGTAGGCACGGATCCGTTGTGCAGGTAGGGCGCGCGCAGCCAGATGCCGTCGAGGAAGGGCACGTCGTAGCCGTTGAGGTCTTCTTCCACCAGGCCGAGGCGTTCGATGCCCATCTCCGTGACGATCCGGTTGGCCTCGATGGCGGCCTTCTTGTTCCAGCTGGCGAGCCTATCCTTTTCGGTGCCGACCTCGGCAAGCGGGATGCGCGTGCCGGTCAGGTCGCTGGCATGGCAGCTCGCGCAAGTCCTGTCGAACACGACCTCGCCCGCCGCCGCGCGCGTCTTCTCGATCGGGAACGGATATTTCGGCGCCGGTTTTTTGGTGAGGTAGTCGTAGAGCCAGTCGATCTGCGCGAGGAATTCGCCCTTGTCGTGCGGCGGCGCGCCGAGCAGGCCCAGAGCGGAATCGATGATGACGGAACGCGCGTCGTGGCTGTCGCCCGCCCAGTTCATGCGCATGTTCTTGTCGTGCTTGTACTTCTGCAGGTTCCAGATGGAGGGCATGTCGGTGGGACCGAAGGTGTCGTCCATCGGTACCTTGATCATGAAATACTTGGTGAGGTTCATGGCATCGTCGCGCCCGCGCCCCCAGTCGGGAAAGTCGGTGCGGTAGATCCACTTGAATTGCGCTTCGCGTTCCAGCAGCCGTTTCTTCGTAATCGGAATGATCAGGAACCGGTACGACAGACGGTCGAACCAGGACAGGTCGGTGACCAGGTTGATCTCGCGCATCAGGTTGTCCGCGTTGAAGCGCGGATCCTTGGCGCAGTCGACCACATAACGGAAGAAGGCTTCGACGTTGGTGGTATGGCCGTTGCCTGCCGTGATGAAGACGGGCACTTCGTCGGGACTGCTGCGATAGGTCGCGGTATGGCAAACAGCGCAGGTGTTGGCGACCCGCGGAAAGCCGATGGTCTTCTTGGTGAATCCGACCGGCAGTTCCTGGCCCTGCTCCCAAGGCACGCCGAGAGCGGCGTAGCCCCCCGGCCCGGGCAACTTCTCGGGGAACATGCGCGGCAGCACGTAGAAGATCCAGTACGGGATGCCGGCATCGTGCTCCGCGCCGATCGAGCCGTACTTGAAGCGCATGTCCGGCGACGCGTTCACCCAATCCGGCTGCGGTTCCTCGCGAAAGAACTTGGTCCAGCCGACATAGCCGAAAATCGCGCCGATCACGATCAGCACGCCCAGCCAGAACAGGAGTTTCCTCTTGAGAGTGCCAGACTGGTGTCCCCTATCCATGAGCGTCTCCCGGTAAATGGTCAGAATGTCTTGAGGAATTCCACCAGCGATTCCTTGTCGTCGATCGAGAGCCCGGTGCCATAGCGCCGGCCCTCGTGGCCGGCATTGCCGTTGCCCGCGACCTCGGTATCGAACCTGAAGTATTTCCGCGCGCCTTCTTCCGCGACGTTGGACTTGAAGCCCAGTTTCACCGGATCGTAGACGTCGTAGCCGCGATAGAACACCTTCGGCCGCCTTGCGGACGGCTCGAGCAGGTCGCGCAGCGTCGGCACGGAGCCGTTGTGCAGGTAAGGCGCACGCAACCACAAACCGTCGAGCGGCATGTTGGCGTAGCCGTTGGTCTTGCGGAAATGCTGGAAGCGCCACGGATAACCGGCGTAAAGCGTCGACTGGTTCACCGCGAGTTCATAGCTGTAGGAATCGAGCCTGCGCCGGTCGGTGGCAACTTCCTGCCAGGGCGTGACCTTGCCGACCGACTTGCCCGAGAAATCGCGCGCGCCGGCGCCATGGCAATCCGCGCAGTACTCCTTGTAGAGTCCGGCGCCGCGCGCCGCTTTCGCCTTGTCGACGGGGTAAGGATACTTCGGCGGTTCTTTCGCCAGCAGCCACTGTTCGATGCGGCCGATCTTCTCGAGATCGATCGTGGGCGGCGTCGTGCCGGTGCCGAAAGCCGCGCTCTTGTTGCGCTCCTCGACCTTGGTGTTGTTGCCGTCCCAATGCAACTGCATGCCCGCGCGTGGTCCCTGCAGCCAGATCGAGGGAAAATCGGCGGGTGCGTTTTTCTCGTAATCGGCAATCTGGTGCATCGGAAAGTTGAAGATCACCTTGGCCGAATTGAACGTGTCGACGCGACCCGGGCCCCAGTCCGGTTGGCCCATCACGAAAGAAAAACGTCCGGCGAGCATCAACAGCCGTTCGCGCATCAGCGCGACGGCGACCGGATAGACCACATAGCGGTCGATGAGATCGAGGTCGCCGCCTTGCGCCTGCACCAGCCGGCGCGCTTCCGGAACGATGTACTCCGCGGAGAACTTCGGATCGGCGGCACAGGCGAAAAAGAATTTCTCGAAACCCATGATGTCGAGCTGCATGGCGGGCATGCCGAGATAGACGCGCGGTTTTTCCTGCGCCGCATCGCGCACCGTGCCGGCGTGACAGACGGCGCAGTTCAGGAAAGTACGGTCTATGCCGGTGAACCGCCGCTTCGACATGCCGATCGGGAGATCCTTGCCCTCTTCGTAGATCAGACCGAGCGATGCGTAGCCCTTGCCGGGCAGATGCTCGGCACAGACCTGGGGCAGGGCCTGAAAGATCCAGTAGGGAAACCCGGATTCATGCTCTCCGCCGGTGGAACCGTATTTGAAATGCTGTTCGATGTCGGCATATTCGATCGCGGTATCGCCGCGGAAGCGCTGCCAGAGGTAGATGCCGAATCCGCTGGCGAGCAAGGTCGGAATGGCGAGCAGCAGGAACAGGATGCGCAACCAGCGCTTGCCGAACAGTCTGGAGAGCCAGCCCGGTTCATCCGCGGAAGTGAAGAGGTAGGTCATTTTTTTCCCGTTTGTTACGCGCCCGCCGGCAGGCACGGACGCAGATTCTCGTAGCCGCGCGCCAGCATCTTTGCGAGGTCGGGCGTTTCACCCGTCTCGGCGCGCAACCATCCGGCAACGGCATTCCTGAGCGGCTTGATTGCGTCGGCAGGCGCGTCCTGCATCCAGGGATGGCCTGCGCGCGACGCCTGCGGCGGCGGCATGGGCATCTTGTCACGCGCCTCGGGTTTCGATTCCCACATCGCCAGGCGCACGAACATGCGCGGCGCGCAGTGCGCGAGGCTGGCGCTGATGCGTTGCGCATCCCCGGCCAGAAAATTCGGCGGCGATGGCTCCGCCGTCGCGTGGCACGCGCCGCAAGGCTGCTGAAAAGCCGTGGCTTCGGGCGGCAGCGATGTCGCAGGTGCGGCGTCCGCCTGCGCCGGCGGCAGGGACGACGCGTCATCGCAGCAGCGCGCTTGTGCGGGCAGGCCGAGGGCTGCGTCCAGCGCCGCCATGACCGCCGTCCGGCTGAACGGTTTGTCCGGCAGCGAAAGTGCCGCCACGGCTTCGCGCAGTTTTGCGAAGTCCTCGATCACGGTGACTTTGGCTTCGCCCTGCGCGCCGCGCCAACGCAGCGCCACGCGCGCAATCGCATTGCCGTTGGCAAGCCTTGCGCGATGACCGCCGCTGCCGGGCCGGAATTCGAGCACGCCGGGACCGCGCTTGATCGCGGAGAGCGTCAGGTTGCGCAGCGGAGCATTGTTGCCGATGGCAATAGCGTCGAGCGCGGATGCATTGCCTCTCAATGAAACTTCGCCGCGGCAGTCGTAAGCCGTGCCCGCATCGCCGAGGGTACAGGACGACCGGTATTCCTTGCTTGCCGCAGCCGAAGGCCCGGCGGCGAGGCGGCCATCGATTTCCCGCACATCCGCCCCGGCGAGCAACTGCGCAAGTCCGGTGACGAAACGGTGCGCGAGCTCGGGATCCTGTGCGCGCCATACCTCGAGGGGCGCACGCGGTGCAATCGCCTCCAATGGCGCGGGGACATGCGATTGCGCGAGACCCCGGGTGCCGGCAGCAAAGGCGAGAGGATCGCGGTTCGGGATATCCGGATTCGGGATCGCCAGTCCGTTCGGCCAGCGTCTGCGGAACCCGGTTGCTATTGCTTCTGCAACCGGCTCGCGATCGAATCCCCTCTCGCCCGAGAGCCGGTACTGCAGCGCCGCGGTCAATGCGTCCTTGCGGCATTTTGCATCGCAGGCCTCGATCCACATGCGTTGCGCGACCCCGATCAGGTTGGCGCGATCCGTGGCATCGTCGATGGCATTGGGTATCTCGACCGGAATCCGATGAAACTGGCCCGCCCTGGACAAAATCGCAGCCACTTGCGGATTGGCATTGGTTTCGTCCCACACCTGGCGCGAGAAAACCGGGCCGTGGTTCTGATGACAGGCGACGCAGACGTTGCGATTCGCGTACACCACCTGCGGCGTGGCGCCCCGGCGATAGTTCTTCACCAACTGGAATTCGAAGCGTCCGGCGGTTTCGTTGTAGCTGATGACCTCGATGACGTTTGAACGCCGCTGATAGCCCAGATAGATGCGGTCCCTGCCGGACACCGGACCGGCGCCGTCCCCGGTGATAGCGACCACGACGCGGGGAGACGCAAAGAAATCCGGGGACGCCGACATGCGTTGCAACGAGCGCCCCAATGGAATGAGAACCTGGTGGCTGCAATTACTTGCGCAGCCCAGGCGGTGTTCCAGGCGCCGGACGAGCTCGTCGAAAGACAACGGAACGTCGTAAGCCGGCTTGCCATCGATGCGGCCGGCCACGGCAAAATCGAACAGCGAGCGCCCCGCTGCGGGAATGTCGCGTCCCGGCCTGCCCGGATCCACCGCCCAGTGCGGAAGGTTATCCCCACCCGCAACCGGTGCGTGCTCAGCCATGCCGCACGCAGTAACAAACATGCAGGCCATGCCGACCGCTGCCAGGATCCTCATGCCTTGTTTGCGTCATGACGGGACACCGCGAATCCGGCTCACTTCGATGCGGTCAGCGCCACCCGCCGCGGCGTGCCCGACCAGCAGTCTTCCTGCACCTGGCCGGTCTTCATGAATCCTTCACCGTCGCGATCGGCGATTTCCTTGTTGTAGAGGGTAAAGTTGAGCAGGAAGATCTTGCCGATGTAGGCGCGGCCGAGATAGAAGCCGGGCCGCACCATGCGGATCTCATCGCGCACCTGGAAGCCGCGGCGCCCGGCAAGATAGTCCGGCCGCTCGCGGTAACCGGATATTTCGTCGGTGAAGAAATAATCGATGATCACCGATTCGCGCCGCGAGTCGAGCAGGCTCTGCCCGCAATACAGCTTCGCCGGAAACATCAGCCACTGGTCGCGGCCGGCCACCGTGATCTTGGGAATGGTGGACAGGTCGCCGTCGATGAGCGGCTTGAGCAGGGTCAAATCGTTGATACGATTGCGCAGCACGCGCTGATCGCGATAGAAAACCTTGCCCTTCCACAGCGTCTTGCCGATGACCTCGATCTTCTGCACCTTCAGGTCGACCGCAAGTCCGGGCAGCCCGCCGACGATTTCGGCGATGCGCCGGTCGCCGCTCACGCCTTTCGGAAAAAACAACCCGCCGTCGAATGCGCCGTCCGGTATGGGACCGGCGCTGAGCCGTGCATAGATCTGATCGATCTGCTCCTGGTCGTAACTCTTCAGGTTGTCCGCATCGAGCTTCTTCAGTTCCGCCGGCGTCAGCGGAAACTCGTACTCGATCTGCGCGAAATCCGGCTTGGCCTGATAGTCGGGTCCATACGGGGCAAACTTGATGACCGGTGCGGGATGAAACAGGCTGCCGACGAAGTCGCAGCCGCCCAGCATCAGCGCCAGCGCGAACATCAGTCCGGTAAGAATGCTTTTTTTGTTCATTGTGGCCCCCGGGGTCGTCAAATCGTGGCGAGGAAGGCGATCAAGGCCTTCTTTTCCTTGTCGGACAAACCCTCGCCGAACGGATGGCCGTCGTTCTCGACGTCCGCAAGGCAGGAGCTGTAAGCCTCGAGCAGCATCGGCCGCTTTTTCACCGCCGTGATCAGTTGCTGCGGATCCTTGAGCACTTCCGCGCTCAGTGATTGCAATTCCTCGACCATTTTCTTGCCCTCGGCTTCACCAAGGCGCTTGCCCAATTTCTCCTGCAGCGCGGCGGGCCTCAGCTTGGCGGCCACAAGATCGTTCATGAACTGCTTGTGCTGGAAATCGCCGAGCGCGCCAGCATTGGTGCCGGCCGGCAAGGTCAGCGTGAAGCCGACCACTTGTTTTTCCTCGGTGCCGTCCCAGAGCCGCGGGCCTAGGCTGATCGGCACGTCCTCGCTGAACTTGGTGATTTTCGGGATGCGCTTGCCCGGGTTCAGCAGGTCTTCCATCGAGGCGACATACAGCTTGAAGCGGCCGTCCACGCTGGGATCGTAGGCCCAGCAGGCGGGCGCCTTGTCGGCGCTCAACAATTTGTGGTCGGCGCCGACGTAAGACGAACGATAAAAGTCATTCGCCTTGTTCCCGGGATTGCCGCAGATCTCGGGACCCAGTGCATTGTTATGCAGGAACGGCGCGTGCGCCCATAGCGACAGCAGCGAGATGTTGCGGTAGTAACCGCGGCCGCCGTCGTGCGGCTCTTTCAGGGACGGATCCGGTGTGCGTGCGCGCAGCGTCTCCGAACCGTATTCCTGCCAGACATGGCCGGCCATGTGGTTGGAGTGCAACGCGCGGCAGCGGAAAGTCTTGACTTCGGAAGACAGCGTGGCCTGGTCGTTGCCCATCCAGTCGGCGCGCAGCCCGCGCGCGTGGTTCGGCTCCGGCGCGCGGAAGTCGCGGTTTTTGAACGGACCGCCGGTCGCTTCGGGGAGGCTCGAATGACAGCGTGCGCAGTTGGCGGCGAACACTTCCCGCCCCGATGCGACGCTGCCCGGCGCGAACTGCCGGTCGAGGTCGCGCTCCAGATCGGCTTGCGAGTAGACGGCCTTCGGATTCCTCTCGCGACGCTGGTTCTCCCTCGCTACCGCGAGGTCCGTAGCGTCCGTTTCTTTGGAGGTGAGGAAGGCGAGAATGTTGGCAAGCCTGTCTTCGATCGCGCGGAAGTTGCTGCAATCGCGCCGGCACTGGCCGATGTTGAAAGGCGTCTGGCCGAAGTTGCGCGACTGCGGATCGGCCTGGCGCAGGTCGGTCAGATGATTCACCCAGCATTGCTCTGAACACGAGCCGATGTTGAAGTAGACGCGCTGGATGGCTTCGAGCGCTCCGATCGAATCCTCGCCGCCCTTGAGGATGTGATGCACGGTTTCTTCCTTCACGCTGCGCTGCCAGCACTTGCCCTCGCGGCCGGGTTCGCACCAGCACTGGCTCTCCGGTGCGCCTTTTTCGCAGGCCGCCGCCTTGCGCCACTTGTCGACTTTCTCGCCGGCGAAGGTGGGACGGCGGTCGACGTTGATGATGGCGTTCATGGTGCCGGGATTGTTGACCTGATCCGTGGGCACGGCGGAAGTGTCGGTCGTCCCGGGCCGGGCATGCGCGAACACCTGGAACTCGATGCTCGAGGTCGGCATGCCTGAGCCGAGAATCTCCGACATGCGCGTGTACTGGTTGCCGATCGCGCCCTTGATGTTCTTCCATTCGGGATGCGACGGATCCTTCGGCGGGCGCAGCGGATCGAAGGCGATGTGGCAGGCACCGCAGGACATGCCGATCAGGAAAGGCGGTTCGACAGAACCGTCGGCCAAGCGGCTCATCTTGCTGTCCGAATTCTTCGGGTCCTTGGCGAGCTTGCCGCGAAACCCCTCCCAGTTCGCCTGGCTGCCGTTGAGCTTGATCCAGCGCTCCCTGTCGAAACGCGGATTGGGAAACTTGCGCAGTCCGAGCGCGCCGGTGGAAGTGCCGAACGCGAGATCGCAGGATGACTGGCGCTGGTCTTTGGCCTTGTGATGCAAGTCGCTCGCATCGACCGGCGCATCCGAGAAATCGCATGCGGGATCGCGATAACCGTCACGGCCGACGAACTTCAGAAGTTCCTGGTCGCCGGGGCACCAGTCGAGCCCGTAGGTTTCTTCCAGGGTCTTCGCGGGACATCCCTTGCTGCCGGGCGTGCAGCATCCCGGATCGTTGATGATTCCCCAGGCGCGCAGCCGGTCGTCGCGCTCGTTCGCGTTGAGCACGCGATACCAGTCGATGAGCACGCCGATGCGCTGCTGAAACGTGTAGGTGTGGAAGCGGCTGTTCCCGGCGGTCGCCTTGTACCAGATCTCGCGGCCCGCGCGTTCAGAGGGATTGAGTCCGGCTTCACCAAGATAGAAGCCGGGATTGTCGCGTAGCGCAGGGGTATTGGATCCAGTGGCGGCATTGGATCCGGCAGCGGCAACGGGTTTGTCGGCTTGCGCGACAACGACCGGCCTGGCCGCATCTGGGCGGTCGGTCGCCGCGGCCGCCGCAATGCCATTGCTGACCGCCAATGCTGCAGCGATGATGGCGAAGCGTTTCATTTTTCCTCCCCCCTAGTGCTGTTGCCAGCCGGAGTGCCGGGAAACATGGCTGCCTTCGACGCGGGACATCGAGCCACGTCCGGCGACGGCCCCGAATTGTCATTCACCTATATAGCGCCTGGCGGAGGAAAAGGAAAGCGGTTCGGCGCGACGCGCCTGCGTCAAACCTATCAAAGTGTGAGATTTGCGGCGTCGTCGAATAACGACAATCAGGTTTCGGTGATTCCGATCGCGGACGGGATCGGCGACTACTCAGATCGACTCGACAAACCTGGCCAGTGCGGCACGATCGGCCTTCGACATGTTGCGGAATGTTTCGCGCGCCGCTTCGGCTTCGCCGCCGTGCCATAGTATCGCTTCGCCGACATTGCGCGCGCGCCCGTCGTGCAACAATGCGGTGCCGCCCGTCACGATGGCGGAAAGACCCAGTCCCCACAGCGGCGGCGTGCGCCAGTCGCGCGGCCCCGCCTGAAAGTCCGGCCTGCCGTCGGCGAGCCCTTCGCCCATGTCGTGCAGCAACAGATCGGTGTAGGCGTGAAACAGCAGGCCGGACAATTGCGGCAGCTTTGGAAAGCTGCCGGTCTTCATCTCGGGGACATGACATACCGCGCATTGCGCCGATGAGAACAGCGCGGCGCCGCGTCTCACCTCAGAATCGTTCACATCGCGGCGCGCGGGCACGGCGAGACCTTGCAGCCAGAGTTCGAGCGCATCGATTTCGTGGTCGATGATCTCGGGAAAATTTCCCGGCAGTTGTTTGGCGCAGACAGTCTGTATCGGCGGGCAGTTCTGCTCGGAAAACAGGTTCGAGTTCACGCCCATGTCACCGAGCGCCGCGGCGGCAATCTGCTGTTTCAGGCTCGGCACATTGGCTTTCCAGCCGAAGCGGCCGAGAGCCGTGCGCTTGCTCGCCGCATCCCAGACGCGATTCGGCCGGCCGTTGACATTCTGCGCCCGCTGTTTCTCCGCGATGGAGAGGATGGTTTCTTCCGAAACAGCTTCGAGAAATCCGATGCCCACCAGCGGTTGCGCCATGCGCAGCGACATCATGGTGTCGTTTCCAAGCTCGCCGAACTTCAGATTCTCCACGCGCAGCTTCGACTTGCGCAGCGTCACCGTCTCGCCGTCGGCGAACGCCACCGTTTGTTCTTCCCAGTTGAGGAACAGGTCCGCTTCGTTGGGAACCGGCGCGCCGGAATAAGCCAGGTCCACGTTGCGGCCGTCCATCGAACGGTTCTGGAACTGGTCGCCGTAGTCGGGATGCGGCTTCGGCCCACCGTGCTTGTCCGTGCCGGGAATGCTAAGGCGCACCAGCATCGACAGCAGTTGTTCGTCGGAAGAGGCCGGCGGGCTGCCGCGACCGGTATTGACGTGGCAGGCGCTGCAGCGATCGGCGATGAAGGTCGGGCCCAATCCCCAGTCGCCGTTCAGCGAAGTGATCGCGGCCCATTGCCGATTGAACACGTTGCGGCCGACCATGAAGGTCTGGCGCTGTTTGAGCGTCAGCACCGGCGCCGGTTCGGAGAAGGCCTGGCGGTCGAAGCGCCTGATGGTGAAACTGCCAGCCGAGAGCGTGGCGTCATCGACGCCGTCCTGGCCGATGGCAAACCCGCCCGCCGCCAGCAGAAGTACCGGCAGCAGGAGAGATGGACGTAAACTGCGCTTCGAAGACTTATGCTTCCGCATGCCGATGATCATGCCAGATTGTGCCGGCCATGATAGATAGAACTACCCATTGAAAAAAACTGCCACTATCTTTCTTCATTCTGCACTTTTTCCCTCCGCGTCCTCCGCGTCCTTGTATGTTCGTTTTGTACGTGTATGTTGTTTGTGTTCTCAGGTCTGGCCGGACCTGAGAGCGGGGAAGCGGTAGACCGATTGCGTCCTGGTTCAAGCCGACGCAGAGCAAGCTCGCCGCTTCCTGTTT